>CAYNGF010000073.1:0-18130 GCA_964396515.1 uncultured Paludibacter sp. | reverse complement strand
TACTTGGGGCTTACAAAAGTAAATGCAATACAAGGTTCAGCAAAACAAAATCAACGCTTTACGATATTGTAGAACTGGTACCGAAAGTAAAAAACAACGATTTTACACTGATTGAAGTGCGTTTAGATAAGGCTACCAAAAATCCCTATTCGGTAACAGTAACCGAAAAAAACGGAACACTTTCATTACTTACATTAACAAACTATCAAAAAAGTGTGAAAGTAACCGATGCCGATTTTGTTTTCGACAAAACTAAATTTAAAGGGATTTCAGTGAATGATTTGAGGTAAAAACCAATAAAGAAACGAAGAAACAAGGAAACGAGGAGACAGAAAAACACGAAACACCGAACACGAAACACGGAACTTGAAACTTGAAACAAAAAAAACAAATATATGACAGAAAAAGTAAGATGTTTAATAATTGGCTCGGGTCCTGCAGGTTACACTGCAGCAATCTATGCTTCGAGAGCCAATCTTGCACCGGTTTTGTACGAAGGAATGCAGCCGGGCGGACAATTAACTACGACAAACGAAGTTGAAAATTTTCCGGGCTATCCCGAAGGAATTACCGGTCCCGAACTGATGGAAGACTTAAAAAAACAAGCACAACGATTTGGCGCTGACATTCGTTTTGGTATGGCCACAGCAACTGATCTTTCGACGGCTCCTTACAAAGTAACGATCGATGGTGAAAAAGTAATCGAGACTGACACACTGATTATTTCTACCGGAGCAACTGCAAAATATCTGGGTTTACCCGATGAGCAGAAATATGCCGGTTCAGGAGTTTCAGCCTGTGCTACCTGCGATGGGTTTTTCTACCGCAAGCGCAAAGTAGCCGTAGTTGGTGGTGGCGACACAGCCTGCGAAGAAGCTACGTATCTGGCTGGTTTGGCTGATAAAGTTTACTTGATTGTGCGTAAACCATTTTTACGCGCATCGAAAATAATGCAACAACGCGTATTTGCCAATCCGAAAATTGAAGTGCTTTTCGAGCATGAAACTCTTGGACTTACTGGTGATAAAGTTGTGCAAGGCGCTAACTTAGTAAAACGTCGCGGTCAACCCGACGAAACCCAGGTTCATATCGAAATCGATGGATTTTTCCTTGCAATTGGGCATAAACCTAATTCGGATATTTTCAAACCATGGATTGAAACCGATGAAGTAGGCTATATCAAAACTATTCCCGGAACACCCAAAACAAATATACCCGGTGTTTTTGCAGCCGGCGATGTTGCCGATCCACATTATCGCCAGGCAATAACAGCTGCCGGAAGTGGTTGTCAGGCAGCAATTGAAGCCGAACGTTACCTGAGCGAAAAAGGATTATAAGTATTCAGGCATTTTTTCAGTTCACACATAATTTTTTCGTTATTTGAACCCCATCGCGATGAAACGATGGGGTTTATTTTATACTCATTTTTCATAATTCTCAAATACTCCTACCTCCCATATTACTCAGTTTATTCCTATAAAATTCTTTTATTCCTCCGGGAAAAAAATTAAATTTCTGTTTATAAAGATTTACTGATTAAAATCACAATTTTTTATTTTGTTGATTATAAACACTTTGTAAACACACAAAATTTCCAAGAAAAATATTTTCATCTCATTAACATTATTTAACTACATAACTATTGCATTTTGACATATCACACTTTACCTTTGCAGTGTACTATTTTACTATTACACTTATTCACTAATACAAATAGACAATATAATAGATACATCAAAATTTTATCGAAACTAATTTTAAAAATCCAAATACAACAAAAAACAAGTCAAATATCGAAAAGTAAAGTATTGATGTAAGAAATACAGAATAAAAACGTCAAACATATAGCTAAACAAAAACAACTACAATGAAAACAATTCAAAAAATCGCAACAATCGTATTGAGTATTTTACTTACAGCCGGAACAATAAAAGCTGAAACTTCAGCAACTGTAACCATTAAAGGAAAAGTAACAGACGAACAAAATAATCCGGTAGAATTTGCCACAGCAGCACTTATTAGTCCAAAAACAAAAGCCATAGTTAAAGGAGAGGTATGTAACGAAAACGGTGAATTTATCATTACAAAAGTTGAACCCGGCGAATACATTCTTTCGGTTAGCATGGTAGGATACGAAAAACTTGAAACTGAAAATATTAAGGCAGACAGAAAAAATCCGGTGATTGAAAAAAACATCGTTCTGCACGAAAAAAGAGAAATGCTGAATGAAGTAGTGATTACAGGAAATAAAGATTTCATCGAACAGTCGGTTGACAAAATTGTGATAAATCCTGAAGCATCCCCGACAAGTGCATCTGAAAATGTTTTTGAAATTCTCAGAAAATTGCCCGGTGTAAGCATTGATAACAATGATAACATAACCTTGAAAGGAATGCAGGGCGTAAAAGTATTGATAGATGATAAACCCACTTACTTATCTTCGAGTCAACTTGCTTCGATGCTTAAAGGAATGCAAGGCAAAAATGTGGATAAAATTGAAATTATCGAAAATCCATCTGCCCGTTATGATGCAGAAGGTAACTCAGGAATTATCAATATTAAAACAAAACACACGAAAGCACCCGGATTTAATGGAAATGTAAACGCAGGCATGAATATAGCAAGCCGTTTTGGGTGGAATGGCGGACTTGATCTGAATATGAAATACAACAAATTTAATTTGTATGGTAACTACTCTAATTACAACTGGGCCGGCACTAACAGCATGACTGCTTCGCGCATGTTCACAAGTACAGCTTTGCAGGGAGCGTACCAATTAATTGATAGTGAAGGTGAATATAAAGGTAGTTCGCATAATTACAAAGCCGGTATTGATTATTATCCTGCAAAAAACCATGTAATCAGCGGGATGATTCGCGGGAACTTTGGTTTTAACAATGAAAATGAAAACAGCACAACAAGGTTTACCGATAAATATAAAAATACAGATTCGATACTTGTTACAATATCCGGCGGAAAAAACAAATGGAATAATAATACCTATAATTTGAATTACAAATGGGATATCGACAGCATTGGCCAAAATTTACAAATTGATGCAGACTATGCTTTGTTCGGATTTAACAGTATTAACCAACAGTCAGGGGAGTACAAAAATGTGAATGGAAATAATCTTAATAATTCGATTAATGTAGCTACTGAACAGGGAAGTTCAATAAAAATTTTCACTTCAAAACTTGATTATGTTCGTCCGTTAAGTAAAACTTCGACAGTAGAAGCCGGGCTAAAAAGTAGCAATGTAACTACCGACAGTCACATTAACATGACCGGTTATTTAACACAAAACGATCACTTTATTTATACAGAAGCTATTCAGGCAGCATACGTTAATGCCAAAACACAGTGGAACAATACGACATTACAATTAGGTTTTCGCCTTGAAAATACTATTTCAAAAGGAAATTCGGTATCGACAAACGCGGTGAAAGATACTTCATATTTGAAACTTTTCCCTTCGTTTTTTGTAATGCAAAAAATTGACAACAAAAATAATATCAACTTCAAATACAGTTATCGTATCGGTCGTCCGGGTTATCATCACCTGAATCCGTTCCGTTGGATGATTGATCCTTACACGTATAATGTAGGAAACCCAAATTTGAGTCCTCAGTTTACACACTCAATTAGTATTGGTCATAACTATAATAGTATGTTTATCACAAATTTAGGTTTAAACTACACAACCGGATTATTTACAGAAGTGATTAAACAGGACGATGCATCGAAAACAGTTTTCCAAACCAATGAAAACATGAACAATGCGCTTGATATAAATTTATCCGAAACTTTTCAGCTAAGCCCTTACAAATGGTGGAGATTAAACGGCACAGTAACAGGAATGTATAAAACCATACAAATGAACGAAAAAAATAACTCAACACTCTCGATGCCTTCAGTAATGGCAAATTTGAGCAACAATTTCACTTTACCTTATAATATTAATCTCGAAGCGAATGCCCGTTATTCAAGTTCTCTACTCATTAGTAATATCATAGTACGCCCAAGATTTACACTGGATTTAGGAGTACAGAAATCAATTTTGAATGATAAAGGGATGATAAAAGTTTCGTTGAGCGATGTGTTTCGTACAGCCAACGGCGGCGCTTATGCCAAATTTGACAATGTAAATATCGACGTAATGAACAAATGGGATTCAAGAAAACTGAACATTACTTTCAATTACCGATTTGGAAAAGATAATTTTAAAACCCGTGCAAACCGCGCAACATCTTCGAGTGAAGAAGAAAGCAGAAGTTCAAAAAATTAAAAACAAAAAACAACACAACAAATTCATAATTATTTCACAAATTATTAATAACTAAAAGTCATGAAAACTATTTTTAACATTAATTTCAAAAGAATTGCATTATCAATGGCAATAATGTTAACAGTTGGCTCGTTATTTGTTAAAGCTAACACAAGAATTGAAGGCAAATTAGTGGATGTAAACAATTGTCCACTGCCTTACGCAACTGCCACAATTATCAATCCGGATACGCGCGAAATAGTTGAAGGCGATATGAGTGATGAAAATGGCAAATTCTATTTAGAAAACGTAAAACCGGGTTTATATATACTTTCATTTCGTTCGGTCGGTTACATAACCGATGAAACAAGGTCTATATTAATACCCGAAAGCGATGTAACTATTAACACAGGTAAAGTATATATGAACGAAGTTTCAGTATTACTTAGCGAAGTGGTAGTACAACCGGTAAATTCCGGAAATAAAAATGCTGTTATGTAAATGGCAAACAAAAATTCTAAAATAAAAAAGGTGTAAAAAGATTGGACAGTTAACAAATAAAAGGAAAGAGGGCTACCTGCGGGATGCAGCAAAACTTACTGAAAAGGGCGTTAGTTTCTCATAAATACGACTTAATAAAATAATCTCACCCAAAGCCCTGAATATGAAATATATTCTAAAGTATTTTCCCTCTTTTTTCCTTTTTACAATTTTCTTAGGATTAGTCCATTGTTTTTCTGTTAGTTTTTCATATTTAATACGCTTTGCAAAATCGAACGATTGCAACAAAGCGTATTTTTTATTTCAGAAAAAAAATTATCAAAAAAAATAAATAGTTCTAACTTTGTAACAAAAAATCACATTTACGTCCAACATGAAAAACATTACTGAAAGAGTAAGCAACCGGTTAATTGAATCCGGCTGCGAAGAGAATCGACAAAGCGGAAAAAAGTTTTTTAAAGAAGATATCAAACTAAGGGGAGTAAAAAGCGCTGATATAATGAGCATTGCTAAATCACTTTATGCTGAAATAAGTTTTTTGAGCAAAAAGGAGATTTTCGAAATTTGTACAGGTTTGTGGCAAACCGGATATTTCGAAGAAGGAACTGTGGCATGCGAGTGGGCCTACAAACTTCGTAAACAATACCAACCTGAGGATTTTGAATTTTTTGAGATGTGGATAGAAAACTATGTTACAAACTGGGCGACCTGTGATACACTTTGCAATCATACAGTAGGCGATTTTGTAATGATGTATCCTGAATATATTGAAAAACTTAAAGAGTTTGCAAAATCGCCAAACAGATGGATGCGACGTGCTGCCGCTGTTTCACTAATCATACCAGCACGAAAAGGTTTATTTTTACCTCAAATTTTTGAAATTGCCGAAATTCTTTTGTTGGATAAAGATGATTTGGTACAAAAAGGCTACGGATGGATGCTCAAAGCTGCAAGCCAGGCACACGAAAAGGAAGTTTTTGAATTTGTAGTAAACCGCCAAGATGTTATGCCACGCACTGCTCTGCGATATGCAATTGAAAAAATGCCGGCTGAATTAAAGAAAATTGCAATGGCGAAAAATTGAAAGATTTGATGATTTGAAGCAAGTACTTATGGCTGCTAATTTGAAAAAAAATGAAATAGCTACAAATTATTAGCATAAAAAAACAGTCAGTGAAAATTTTCACTGACTGTTTTTTTAACAGTAACATGATTCTTATCTTTCAAAATCTTCAGTAAGAACAATTTTTTCGAGTTTTGTAGCGCCGTTTTCGTAAGTAAGTCGTTTGAGGTAAATACCTTTAATTGGTTCTTTAACTAACTGACCGTTGATTGTAAAATATTGTATATTAACTACTTTAAAGTTAGTATCCACAATATTAATACCAGAAGGCAATGTAGCTTTTGTATCGGGTACAGCCAAGCCAGCAAGTAAATAAACTGCATTTCTCCAAATAGTCAAACCATCATCAGTGATGTTTTTACCAAAATTTGCAGAAATAGCACCAAAATTCATACCGAGGGTAATTATCCTTGATATAGTAGTTTCGGAATCGATTGTAGTGCCAGCAGGCATATCATTTACGAAGATAGCACAAGGCGAGGCATCGGATGCTAAAGCTGTCGGTACAGCCAATAATGTTGAACCAGATACATTATTGCCTGTTGAATAATTGAGAGCTTTCGTTCCGCTTGCTCCTGTATCACTTGTTTGAGCTTTGAAAATATTTATTTCGTTGCTTGTTCCTATTGTACATGCTTTAAATAATTCGTTACTTAAAGCTGAGGATTGCACGGTTAAGGAAGTAGAAGTTGCTTCTTTACCTCCTGCAGCAGTAGAAGTTGTTAATGCTCGTCCTTGTTTAAAAGCATACGTTTTGTTATAAATTGTGGGTTTGGGCAACGTTTTTAACGCCAATGATCCAGAAGGTTGCAAAATGGCGGCAGAACCACTTATCGCTTCCTGAACAATAATTACATCATAATCAGCCAAATCAGATATTACTTCAGAAGCTGATGTGGTAATTTTAACTGTAACTTCTAAATTGGGATCTACTTTAAGCATCTGAATAATTGGATCATTGTCAACCGTAGTTGCTGTTGCATCCATTGTTTTTTGTAGCGTTACATACACAACTTTTTTAGCAGCGTTTACGTTAAAAATTAAAACTGCCGTGAGAAAAAAAAGTAATAGTTTTTTCATACGAGTATGTTTTTAAAGTTGATAATTATTGAAAATTATACAAAAGAATATAATTTTATCAGGGTTGGCACTTATCGTTTTGATACGAATAATAAACATTTTGATTTTAAATAAAAATAAATGCAATATCAGATATTGTCTGAACAGATTTTACAGTAATAAAACATTCAAATAGCACAATTAGTTGCTAAATATTTAAAATAAAAATCAAATCATTTCTTTTTCAAGAATCTTTTTCTTTACTTCAATACCCCATCGATATCCGCCTAAAGTTTTATCAGTACGAACAACCCGATGACAAGGAACAAGATAAGCAATGGGATTTGCTCCAACAGCGTTTCCTACAGCACGAGCTGCTTTTGGCTTTCCAATTCTTGCTGCGAGCTCAGCGTAAGTTATAGTTTCGCCTTTGGGTATTTTGGATAATTCTTGCCAAACTTTTATTTGAAAATCTGTACCCTGTAATACAATTTTGGGATAAATACCCTTTTCGAAAATCATATCAATCAATTCAGTTGCCTTTTCATTGTCAACGATAATATCGATGCCTCTAAAATTATCTGAAAACTCGGTTAATGCTTCGTTTAAACCAGTAAAACCAAGAGCATAAACTGAATTTTCATCAAAAACTACAGAACAACTCCCATATAAACATTCTGCTTTACCTATATGAAATTTTGGAGGAATTTTTTTTTTCATTTTTTTTAAATTGAAAATATCTTCGAACAAATAGAATTATATTTGCTGCAAATATAAGGAATATTAAGCCTAGTTATTAAACTATGACAGTAAAAGAAACTCCGATTGTGATTTTCTGGTTTCGTCGTGATTTGCGCATCGAAGATAATCATGGCTTATATCAGGCACTAAAATCTGAAAACCAAGTTTTACCGCTTTTTATCTTTGATACCAATATTTTACAACAACTTGATAATAAAACCGATAAACGTGTAGACTTGATTTGGCAAATATTGAACAAATTAAACAACATATTTATTGAATTTGGTTCTTCACTGCGAATTGAATACGGAAAACCTAAAGAAGTTTTCATGAAATTAATGACTGAAAAAAATCTGAAAGGCGTTTACGCAAATACCGATTACGAGCCTTATGCATTTGCACGCGATCGAGAAGTTTCAGAATTGTTAAAATCCAAAAATATTCCATTTCACTCTTTTAAAGATCAGGTAATTTTTGAGTATAATGAAATCCTAAAATCGGATAAAACACCCTACACTGTTTTCACACCTTATTCAAGAGTTTGGAAAGCAAAACTATATTCACAAAATATCGAAGCATTTCCATCAGAAAAACTTCTTCATAATCTTTTTAAAACTCCTCCCCTGCCCTTTCCTGAATTACACAATATTGGATTTCAATCAACAGGAATTATTTATTCTGAACCTGAAATTTTAAAAAACATTATTAAAAACTACGCTTCTACACGTGATTATCCGGCTTTATCAGGAACCACAGGTTTAAGTTTACATTTACGTTTCGGCACAATTAGCATCCGAAAATTAGTAAAAACCGCTTTAGAACTAAGTGACACATGGTTGAATGAACTTATTTGGCGCGAATTTTTTATGAGTATTCTGGCATGGTTTCCTTATGTTGAAAAACGAGCATTCAAACCAAAATACGATGATATAAAATGGCGAAATAACGAAATGGAATTTAAAATGTGGTGTGAGGGAAAAACCGGTTATCCATTAGTTGATGCCGGAATGCGTGAACTCAATGAAACAGGACTAATGCACAACCGCGTACGTATGGTTGTAGCAAGTTTCCTTACCAAACATTTGCTAATTGACTGGCGCTGGGGCGAGGCTTATTTTGCTTCAAAACTGCTCGATTACGACCTTGCGGCAAACAACGGAAACTGGCAATGGGCTGCCGGTTGTGGTTGCGATGCAGCACCTTATTTCCGCGTTTTTAATCCAACCGAACAAGCTAAAAAGTACGACCCGCAAATGAAATATATCCGGAAATGGATTCATGAAATTGACAGTTTTGATTACCCAAAACCGATTGTGGAACACAGTTTTGCTAGATTAAGAGCGCTTGATACATATAAAATTGCTTTAAACTCATGAAAAACACTTTGGACATAAGAAAAGAACCAATTATTAGCAAAAAATGGAATTTTGAATCAAATTCAAATAAATCTCCTGAGGGAATTTTGATAACCGGACCAAATTCTTTTATCGGGGTTCATATAATTGATTATTTTCAGAGAAATTATAAAATTCCTCTTCATTTGCTGATTAGAGCTGAAAATGAAAACGCAGCTGTTGAGAAAATGAAATCGGGTTTCCAAAAATGGGGGTTAGATAGCTTTACTACTAATGACATTTGTTTTTATTTGGGAAATGTTTATGAAGAAAATTTTGGATTAAGCAATACTGAATATCAAAAATTAACAGAACAGACCGGATGCGTAATACACTTGGCAATGAATCCTTTATATCACTTGCCTTATGATTTCTTCAGAAAAAAATGGTTGCCTGAACTCGAGAAAATGATTGATTTTTGTGGAAATCACACAAGTCCAAAATCGCTTCACTATAGCTCATCATTCAATGCTGCATTTTTCAAAAATGAAGCTGATTTTTCTAATGTGAATTCTAATGCATGGCAATCGGGTTATGCGGCTTTCAAATGGGTTGCGACAAAAGCTATTTTAAATGCTTTTTCACAAAATATGAAAGGTTGCGTGTACGATATTCCGCTTGTAGTAGGAAGTCTTGATAAAGGTTTATGTCCTGATAACTACTCTATTTGGCATATATTGAATATTTTCCTTACTACGGGTTGTTACTTTCCATTTTCTTTCAGAATTATTCCTGTAGATGTTCTTTCTGAATGTATTTGTCTGAATATTATGAACGAAAAAAAAGGAAAAGGAATTCAATTATGCAGACCCGTTTTAAATGAACCTGTTACTGAAATAATGATTGAGAAAACAGCGCAAATGTTTGGATTAGAAAAAACGAAAACCGAAGTAGTTAGAAATCTATTTCCCAAAAAACTCCGGTTTGATTTTATGATTCCTTCTTCTTTTTATGAACTTCTCAAAATTCTAAATCAGCTGACAGCCTATTTTCCGTCAAATTTTGAAAGCGATAAACGACCTTCAACAATTTCCGTATTCGATGCCAATCTATTTAATTTTCTGAAAAAAAATGACGTTACAACTAAATATCAAAAACTTAAATAATTTCAGTTAAGCCTTTTTCAATTCAAAATTCTTTTACTTTAGAAAACCGGAATAATTTTTTCATTTTTTTAGTTTACCAAAAATTAAACTATTATATTTGCATAAAAACGGAATTAATATTCCGAAATCAATTAAATAATTCATTTATACCTGAAAACACACAATTTATGACCGAAAAAGTGCTTGACAAATTTCGATATGGCGAAGACACGCTTACCATTGGCATTGCGCTTGGTTTGGCTCGCGGAAAAATCAACGGTTTACTGACCGAAACCACTCGCGAAAGAGTGAACAAAAACCGTAAAATAGTTGAGCGAATTGTTCACAAGCAAAAAATAGTTTACGGCATTAATACAGGTTTTGGTCCGCTTTGCACTACGCTAATTGATGAAGAAGACACCCGCAAACTTCAATATAACCTGCTGATGAGTCATAGCGTTGGCGTTGGTAATTTTATCGACGCTGAAATTGCCACTTTAATGATGATTTTGAAGGTTCATGCGCTTTGCAAAGGTTATTCAGGCATTGCTATCGAAACCGTTGAGCGTATTTTGTGGCATATCGATAATAAAGTGATTCCTTGCGTGCCTGAACAAGGTTCAGTTGGTGCTTCGGGCGATTTAGCGCCATTATCGCATCTTTTTCTGCCACTAATTGGTATGGGACAGGTTTTTTATCAGGGTAAAATTACCGAAATGCGCGAAGTGCTTCAACTCGAAAACCTGCAACCGGTTAACCTTGGTCCGAAAGAAGGCTTGGCGCTGATTAATGGCACGCAATTTATGAGCGCACATGCCATTTTATTGCTCGAAAAAATGCAAAACTGCCTCGACCATGCCGATATAATTGCAGCTATCAACCACGAAGCCATGTTGGGTTCGGTAAAATGTTTCGATGAACAATTGCACGAACTTCGCCCCTATTCTGGTAGCGTTTATGTGGCAAAACGAATGCGCACGCTATTGCATCACTCGCAAATGGTGGCTTCACACCGTAATTGTCATCGTGTACAGGATCCGTATTCATTGCGTTGCATACCACAAATTCACGGCGCATCTCGCAATGCATGGCTACATTTAAAAGAAATTATTCTTACTGAAATTAATTCTGTTACCGACAATCCCATAATTTTTACAGAAGATAAAACCGTCAGTGGAGGGCATTTTCACGGTCAACCGATTGCTTTGCCCATTGATTATGCGGGTTTGGCTGCTGCTGAATTGGGAAATGTTTCTGACCGCAGAATTTATCTATCGATGATGGAAAATGTTCCCGGACTGCCAAAACTGCTTATGGAACATACCGGACTGAATTCCGGATTTATGATTCTGCAATACAGCACCGCAGCACTTGCGAGCGAAAATAAATCGCTGTGTTTTCCGGCAAGCGCCGACAGTATTCCTACTTCGCTCGGACAGGAAGATCATGTAAGTATGGGTTCTATCAGCGTTCGAAAAAGTTTACGAATAGTAGAAAATCTCGAAAAAATTCTGGCAATTGAAATGATTACCGCAGCCCAAGGTTTCGATTTTCGACGTCCGTTGAAGTCAGGAATCTTGGTAGAACATGCGCATAAACTCATTCGAAAACACATTACGTTTGCTGATACCGACAGACTGTTTTCAAACGATATTGAAATAGCTATCAAACTTTTACGCTCAAAATTAATAATTGAGGAATTAAATAAAACCGCAGAAAAACACAAGATTGATTTTAAAAACGAAGACCATGAAATATTCGGAATTTATTGAAAGATTTGCTGCACATCCGCATTATAAATCGCCACAAGGAAATCAGTTACACGCTCGTTCATGGCAAACAGAAGCGCCAATACGCATGTTACTTAACAATTTGGATGTTGAAGTTGCCGAAGACCCTGAAAATCTGATTGTTTATGGCGGAACCGGACAGGCAGCCCGAAACCCTGAAGCTGTAAAAGAAATCATACGAATTTTGTATGATATGGATGAAAATCATTCATTGCTTGTACAATCAGGTAAACCTGTGGGCATTGTTCGAAGCCATCCTCAAGCGCCACGTGTACTCATAGCCAACAGCAATTTAGTTCCTGCGTGGGCAACTTGGGAACATTTTGAAGCATTGAAAGCCCGTGGTTTAATGATGTACGGTCAAATGACTGCCGGAAGTTGGATTTACATTGGTTCTCAGGGAATTTTGCAGGGAACGTATGAAACTTTTGCCGAATGCGGACGACAATATTTTGGAGGTAATTTAACAGGTAAATTAATCGTTTCGGGTGGAATTGGCGGAATGAGTGGTGCTCAACCTTTGGCTGCAACTATGGCCGGTGCGGTTTATCTCGGTGCCGATGTTGAGCCGGAAAGAATTCGCAAAAGACTTAATACTAAATATATCGACCGAATGACATACAATTATGAAGAAGCAATT
Source organism: uncultured Paludibacter sp. (assembly GCA_964396515.1). Taxonomy (GTDB): domain Bacteria; phylum Bacteroidota; class Bacteroidia; order Bacteroidales; family Paludibacteraceae; genus Paludibacter. Next base: position 5,530 of record CAYNGF010000073.1, on the reverse strand, counting down.
CGCTGGATTTTGGAAGCAAAAGTGAAAGGCGAAACTCTCTCCGTAGGACTTGTAAGCGATATTGGGGATTTACTTGAGAAAATGTTGCACGATAATATTATACCTGAAATTCTGACGGATCAAACTTCGGCGCACGACCCGCTGAATGGCTATGTTCCGAATGGAATTTCGCTTGCAGAAGCAATTCAGCTGAGGAAATCAAATCCCGAAGAATACAAAAAACGTTCGTTAAAAAGCATGGCACGCCATGTTGGTTTTATGCTCGAAATGCAAAAGCGAGGCAGCATAACTTTCGATTATGGTAACAATTTGCGAGAATATGCCCGTCAAGGAGGGGAGAAAAATGCCTTTGATTTTGATGGATTTGTACCGAAATTTATCCGTCCGCTTTTTTGCGAAGGAAAAGGACCTTTTCGTTGGGTAGCGCTTTCAGGCAATCCGGAAGATATTTTCACTACCGACAAAGCATTGATGGAACTTTTTCCTGAAAACGAACACTTAATTAAATGGCTAACTGAAGCACAAAAAAGAGTTGCTTTTCAGGGCTTGCCAAGCCGTATTTGCTGGCTCGGAATGGGCGAAAGGGAAAAAGCCGGACTGTTATTTAATGAACTTGTGCGAACAGGCAAAGTTAAAGCTCCAATCATAATCGGACGCGATCATCTTGATTGCGGTTCGGTAGCTTCGCCCAACCGTGAAACAGAAGGTATGCTCGATGGATCCGATGCCGTTTCGGACTGGCCTTTATTGAATTTAATGGCAAATACCGGAGGTGGAGCAACTTGGGTCTCGTTTCATCATGGTGGTGGCGTTGGCATTGGTTTTTCACAACATGCTGGAATGGTGGTTTTGGCTGATGGAACCGACCGTGCTGCCGATTGTCTGAAACGCGTTCTTTTCAACGATCCGGCAATGGGAATTTATCGTCATGCCGATGCGGGTTATAAAACAGCAAGCCCTCTAACCCACTAAAGAGGGAATTCTTGCTCATTTAATCAAAATTTACATCAAAAAAAGAATTTTCGGGTTTCTTGAATAGCGTTAATCTGCTTTCTATAGTTTGATAAATGAAAGAATCTTAAAATATGTTTTCAGATGAATACAACACCAGCAAATTATAATTTTAGCTCTAAAAACTCCCTCGTTGCGGTGGGGTTTGGGGGTCAATATTTATCGGAAGGCATTCTTATCGGACCTTTCACTCAACTACTTACAATGGATAAATTGCCGTTGAAAGGAGCTTTGAGTGATGAGCAATTGGAAATAATTGAAAATGCAGGAATAGTTTATTTCGATGGAAAAATATCGGAAATTGGCAACTACGATGTTTTGAAAAAAAAATATCCTTATGAGATTGCTTCCGAATTGAACGATGACTATATTTGTCTTCCGGGAATGATTGACGGGCACACACATATCTGTTGGGCAGGTTCAAGGGCAAAAGATTATGCAATGCGACTTTCGGGCAAAAGTTATCAGGAAATTGCACAGGCTGGCGGTGGTATTTGGGACTCTGTAACCAAAACACGCGAAGCTTCCATTGAAGAACTTGCAAGTATTACAGCAAAAAGGGGAAACTCGTTGTTACATCAGGGAATTACAACGATCGAAGTAAAAAGCGGATATGGACTTTCTGTGGAACAGGAATTGAAAATATTGGAAGCAATTAAACTCGCTCAAAAACATACTCAGGCTGAATTAATTTCTACCTGCCTCGCAGCGCATATAATTCCAAAAAATTTCCAAGGCGATGAAAACGATTATCTGAAAATGATTTTGGAAGAACTATTACCGGAAATAAAGCACCGGAATTTATCAAACAGAGTAGATATTTTTGTAGAAAAAGGAGCATTTACAGCGGATGCAGCTAAAAAATATTTACTCAGAGCTAAAGAATTAGGTTTTGATGTTTTAATACACGGTGATCAGTTCAGTACTGGAAGCGCACAAATCGCCAACGAAATACATGCGTTAAGTATTGACCATCTCGAAGCTGCCGATGAGCAGGAAATTGAGATTCTTGCAAATGGAAATACTATTCCTGTAGCATTGCCCGGCGCTTCACTCGGATTGGCAGAGCCTTTTGCTCCTGCACGCAAACTGCTCGATGCGGGAACATCACTCGTTATTGCTTCCGACTGGAATCCGGGTTCAGCGCCTATGGGAGATTTATTGACACAAGCTGCCATACTGGGAATTTACGAAAAGCTAAGTATGGCCGAAGTTTGGGCTGCAATCACTTTCAGAGCTGCTGCAGCTTTGAATCTAACTGATCGTGGAATTTTAAAACCCGGAATGAAAGCCGATTTCATTGCATTCAAAACAAATGATTATCGCGAAATTTTGTACCGGCAAGGACAATTGAAACCCGAAAAAATTTGGAAAAATGGGAATCAAATGAAATAATTCCCGCTTAATATCAGCATCAATACCCCTAAAAAGGGGAAATCGAGAGAGATGTTATACAGTTTTAAACAAGATTTATCAAATAATAAACTGGTTTTTTGAACTATAGTAAATAGTTGTTATTTTCAAATGGTAAATATGTAAATGAGTAAATTGTAAATAAATATATATGAACAAAATCATTGAATGCGTTCCAAATTTTAGCGAAGGACGCGATATGCATATTATCAATCAGATAGTTGATGAGATTAAAACGGTTGAAGCCGTAAAAGTAATTGATGTCGATCCGGGTAAAGCGACCAATCGCACGGTGGTAACATTTGTTGGCGAGCCTGAACCTGTATGCGAAGCTGCATTCAGAGCCGTAAAAAAAGCATCGGAACTGATTGACATGAGCAAACACAAAGGCGAACATCCACGCTTTGGAGCTACTGATGTGCTTCCATTGGTGCCTGTAAAAGGTATCAGTATGGAAGAAACTGCCGAATTCGCCCGCAAACTCGGAAAACGCATTGGCGAAGAACTAGAAATTCCTGTTTATTGTTACGAATTTGCAGCTTCGGAAGAAAAAAGGCGAAATTTAGCAAACTGTCGTGCCGGTGAGTACGAAGGTTTGCCACAAAAACTTACTGATCCTTCATGGAAACCCGACTTCGGACCGGCTGAATTCACTGAAACCGTAAGAAAAAGTGGTGCAACCGCCGTAAGTGCACGCAATTTTCTTATCGCTTACAATATTAATCTCAACACCACTTCAACCCGTTGGGCAAATTCAATAGCTTTCGATATAAGGGAAAAAGGTAGAATAAAACGAGAAGGAAACCCAATTACCGGAAAAATTGTAAAAGATGAAAACGGTGAGCCGGTTTACACGCCCGGACTACTGAAAGGTGTAAAAGGAATTGGCTGGTTTATTGAAGAATACGGCATCGCACAATTATCGTTTAACATTACCGATACCACAAAAGTTTCAATGCATCAGTTGTTCGAACTTGCCTGCGAACGTGCAGCGATACGTGGTATTAGAGTTACAGGTTCCGAATTGGTTGGTGTTGTTCCGTTGCAAATGATGCTCGATGCAGGAAAATATTTTTTGCGCAAACAACATCGCTCAACCGGAATTTCGGATGAAGAAATTCTGAAAATTGCCGTTAAATCACTTGGATTGGATGAACTGACGCCTTTCGACCCGAAAAAGAAAATTATCGAATATCTTATCGAAGATAATTCAGTAAAGAAACTTATTGATTTAAGCGTAAAAGATTTCATACAAACTACAGCTTCGGAATCAGTAGCTCCCGGCGGAGGTTCTGTAGCAGCGTGTATGGGAGCTTTGGGTGCTGCATTGGGAACAATGGTGGCAAATCTTTCGGCACATAAAAAAGGTTGGGACGAACGATGGGAAGAATTTTCTACATGGGCTGAAAAGGGAAAAGCGTATCATGATGAATTGTTGCGCCTTGTTGATGAAGACACACGGGCTTATAACGCGATTGTTGATGCTTTCCGACTGCCAAAAAACAGCGAAGAAGAAAAACAGAAACGAACGGAAGTAATTCAGACAGCAACGCGTTATGCAATGGAAGTTCCATTCAAAGTTATGCAAACGAGTTACGATTCGATGACAGTAATTTTGGAAATGGCTGAAAAGGGCAATCCGAATTCGGTTTCGGATGCCGGCGTGGGTGCTTTGGCAGCACGTTCGGCAGTATTAGGTGCAGGTATGAATGTAAGGATAAATTCAAAAGATTTGCTCGATCGAGTTTTTGTGGAAGAAATTTTGAAAAAAGTAAGTGAAATTGAGCAAAAAACGATAGAACTTGAAGCAAAAATTATCGAAATAGTTAGACAAAAAACCACTTAATATAAAAAATCCGGCTATAAACAAACCGGATTTTTTATTTTTGAAAGTTTACTCCTCTTCCTTTGTATCTTTATAACTTTTTATCAACGCATCGATATCACGAAGATTTTTGAGAAACAGGTAAAATCCGATAAATAATCCAATTCCTGCACCAACGAAAACAGCAATTAGCATTGGAGTTGACGAAAGTTTTTCCTCAAATTTAAACAAAAGGATAAAAAACGGTATTAATAGAACCATACCAACAATCGTATGACTTCGCGTGAGCACTTTATATCGAATCGCTTTCTGAATAAGTGATGTAACTGTTTCAGTTTCGATATCCATTTTTTTAAGTAAATACAACTTGTAAGCCTGCCAAATAGCCGATGAAACAAAAACAATTCCAAAAAGAATGGATGCTGCTCCATTAAAAATACCGGCATAATAAATAAATACAGAATAAAAAATAAATACTATACTGAAAATAAGGAATCTAAATTCAAATTTTTGTAATTTTTGTTTCGCTGATTGCTGTTTATTGTTTATCATATCATTCAATAACTTTTGATTGAGTTTTTCTGTTTTTTCCAAACGTTCATTCAAATCGTTCCATTTTTTTGTTATTTCGTCGAGTTCCATAAGTTTAAATTTTTAATTTTGAGACATTTGATGTAATTTTTCCTTAATTCTGTTGATGCGAACACCCACATTGCTTTTCGTGATTCCGATAATCAGTGCAATTTCGTCATACGATCTTTCTTCGAGATACAATAAAATGATTGCTTTTTCCAAGGCATTCAGTTTATTAATTAATCGGTACAATTCTTTGATTGTTGAAGTTTCCGAATCTTCGGTAATCAGCAATAAATCGTCTGTTAGTGGAACTGACTTTATGCTTCTGCCCGATTTTCGTAAAAAGGTTACGCAGGTATTCAAAGCAATACGATAAATCCATGTTTGAATTTTACAGTCGTTTCTAAATTTCGGGTATCCATTCCAGAGATTAATTAATACCTCCTGAAAAAGGTCTTCAGGGGTATCTTTTTCAGTTGAATACATATAGCAAAACTTGTAAATCAACGCTTTGTTTTGCTCAGCAAGTTCAATAAAATTTTGTTTCTGATTGTCCATTGATAGTTTTTTCGAAATTGAAGATTTCTTTATCCGGCCGGTAAAAGTTTCATTAAAATTTTTGTTTTAACCATTAGTCGTAAAAAAAGGGCAAACTTGAATTCAACTTGCAAATGCAACTTTTAGTCGACGGAGAATAAGTGAGAA
>CAYNGF010000072.1:0-18168 GCA_964396515.1 uncultured Paludibacter sp. | reverse complement strand
TTCCCACTCCCTTCATAAATAAAGAAGGGGAGCCGAAGCCCCCCTTTGTTATGCCGTAACCGTAAGAATCATATTGAGGGTTGCCCCGTCGCCCGTTGTCACTTCTATCGTGTGATTGCCTATTGTAAGCGCTCCGCACGTAGCTGATTTGATGGTGAGCGTGCCGGCGGAATAGAGGTACCCTGACGTGATAACCACAGCGACGCTGTCGATCTTTACCGCTGAAACAGTAGTGGCGCTCGGAGCGATTGTGAATACCTTGTCAGCAGGAGATGCCTTACTGACGGTTGATGACACAGGATCGACACTTGGTGATCTTGACGAGAGCGCGCCATTGCCTTCAATTGTGCCGGTAAGGCTTGCTTCGCCATCATGCGGGGTCGCAAGTGAGAAGTCTGTCAAAGATCCCCAGCCTGTCTGCTCGGTCATGTTTGGGTATTGCAAACGCACATTGATTTCTGTTCCGTCGTCAAAGGCTTTTTCAAGGTAAGGAAGTGCTGCATCACTAAGCAGCACCAGCGCGTCAAGGTCTATGCTCCATCCTCTCAGCCCTGCCTTGTTGGATTTCCAACCGCCGCTCGTCTTATGAGACACATCAATGCTGTCAGCACTGCGGGATAGGTCCGCCGAACGCTGACCGCCTATCAATGTCCACACAGGAGATTGTGCTGTTCCTGTGTTTATGTACAACAGATAATCCTTGCCGACCGAGGCAGAACTTGTACTGGGATTTACCGGTAGTGTGATTGCCATAATTTAACCTCCTATATACTGAATTTTTGCGGTAAAGGTGAGCACCGCGTGATAGCTGATCTCTTCTTCTTCGAATATCTCGCAGAAATCAACATCCTGTCCCAGCACGGAGAAGCCGAGGGACGCAATTTCAAGAGGCCAAGACGTAAGGACAGACGCGACCTCGTTGCAGATCTCTTCGATCTCTTTTTTGCTGGTATCCATGCTCCACACATGAAGCTGCAAAGATATATCCGAAATATCTACGTTCTTAGCTCCCCCCGGTTTACTTGTAAAAGGACCGAATGATATACACGGGAATTCCGCATGATCGGGGACAGTGTCATACGTTTTCGTTGTCTGTCTGAGAGATAAGATGTCGTAGACTCCTTTGTGTGTAGCCTGAAACGGTATGTGCCTGATCATTTGTGCCTCACCGCCTCTGCCAGCCTTCGGATGAAAGCCGGCCTTTCTTGTTCATACGCAGGACGAATAAAGGGACGCTCAGGTCGTCTGGGTATTTGTGCACACTTGATAAATGTTTTGCCATCGTTAAACCTCAGGAACTTCTTAGTCTTTGGCTGGACCTGAGAAGCGCTGACGCCCATTTCTATCAAATGAGCGTGGGGTGCCTTGGCTCCAAAGTAACCAACGCACCCCACCTTTTTGAAGGAACTGAAAATTGATTTTTTGAGTTGGCCGGATCTGACCGGGACTTTTTCCCTTGCAAGCCTGGCCATCTCTTTGACTGTTGTCTCGACTGCACTTTCAATCCTTAGCCTGGCTTTTGCGTCATATATTGAAATTGAAGAGAGAGCTTCCCTCAGTTCCTTGTTGCTGGGCGTAATATCAAGGATTTTACCCACGGCTGATCTCCTGACAGATGAGTGTCGTCTTTTCACGGTCTGTGTGATAAACATGCAGGATCTTAAATGTTTTTGCACCTGCAAAGACCTGATAATTCATCTGCACATCGTCTCTGTACCTGATGTTGACAGTATGTGTCAGAACGGAGGCAAAACTTCCCTGCTGCAGGTCTGTAGTTGCCCTGGGCCTTTCGAACTCCGCCCATACAGAGCAAAGGTCCGTAAGCGTCTGTCCCTTGGTCGTCCTGCCTCCCTGCCCGTCATCAACCACCGGATAATATCTGATCGTTATGCGCTTATTGAGTTTCCCAGGGTTCATATATAATCACCGCAGCCTTCAATATGTGTCAGAATGGCGTCCACGGTATGCTGGATTTTTGCAGCTATCGTTCCTGTTGCTACTACGCTTCTGTTCTCATACCAGTGTGCAACCATGAGTTTTATGCACTGTTGGTAAAGAGGATCCTCGGCAAGCGGTACATATGTTTTTTCTCCCGTTTCGCTCACACCTGAGAGAGCCTGAGTTTTGCTTAATTTTCCTGAGATGTACTTATCAGCGGCCAACATCTGCGCTTCAATCAGGCTGTCTTCATCGTCTGCGTCCACCCGCAGATATAGCTTCATGTCTTCGATACTAAGAGGCATTTGCCACTCTCCTTTCTAAAAAGAAGAAGAAGGGCAAATGCCCTTCCTCTTTTAGTCTCCCACAGTTACCGTACAGGTGAAACTTCCCACTCCGGTTACAAATGTGATAACAACGTCTCCGTTTTCCTGCGCGGAGAAATACTCCTTCTTCAGGGTAACTACGCCGGCAGCCACAGTGTAATCGGTATCCTTGGTCAAAACAGTGCTGCCGTTTTTGACCTGGATCAGATCTGTTGTCCCTGTGATCGTTACTGCTATGTCATCCGCAGCCGCCTTGCTGAAGGTGTCAGTTGTTGGAGAGGTGTCTACCACCGATATCCCTACTTCAAAGTCTCCGACATTCGTAACCAGGGTAAATGTCTTGTCGCCCGCTGTAAGCGTGCCGAGATAAGTACCCTTAATTGTCAGCCTGTCCGCCGCATCTGAATATGTATAGTTATCAGCGTTTACAGTGGACCCGCCGTTCTTAAGGGCCGTAAGCGTCACCTTTCCCCCTGTTACCGTGAACACTGCGTCAGTCGGGTCATCTTTACTGACAGCAGCAAAGTCAGGGCTCACGGTTACGCCGATTTTTTTAGGTATACGAATGGCGCTGTCGAAATTGGCTTTCCGTCGATTATGGCATACGCCATATAATCGGTTATGCGGGATTTGATGTGATCCTCAGTGTACATTGTCATGTTTTCCTGGGCGTTTATCTTGTACCCGCGCGCCACGTTTGCAAGGACCATTCCGTCTGCCGGAGCCGCATCTTCCTCATAAACGACCTTCCCGAACATCATTCCCACTCCGCCGTTGATCGGATTTGCAATGAAGTAAGGCCTCTTTGATTCATCCAGGACATTCGCGAGATGATTCCAGATAAAATCGTTTTTGGCAAAAATGGCCGCGCCGCTGGCGTACCCTGACTTCATTTTTGCCATCATTGCCGTCAGCTTGGCGTAGTTGATGGGATCTGACGTCGGGGTCCATGTGATTACCTGCGGAGTAAGGCTCTCTGCCTCAAGCGCGGTCACGATTCCAAGAGGTTCTGATTTCCAGTTGTCACCTTCGCCGGCTTTGCCCTTGCCGCTAAAAATCGCAGTGGCAAGCGCGTCTCCCATTTTCAGTGCAAGGTTGTCGCGAAGATAGACCAAAAACGCATCGATCGACATCTTCTTCAGTTTCCAGCTTACCGGAACGCACTTTGCAAGCTCCCAGCCGTCCAGTTCAATTGAGGCAGTTGCAACGGTCCCGTCCGCGACCGGAGTGTCTTCGTCATACCATGCCGCATCTGAGCCGGTGCCGTTTTCCTTCGGGTATTCGATTTTGCCCTTCACGTTGGTCATACTTATAAGAGAGAGGACCGGGTGTATCTTAGCTGCTTCCTTCCAGATCTCTTCAACCAATGTGGTGGGTATCATCACCTGATGGTCCGCGCTTGTCTGCGCCGCGTTGTTGATACCTGGGTTGATCAGGTCAAAGACCCTCTGCTCTTCCGCTTCAAGAGACTGTCCCATCATAGCCCGGGCAAAGGCAGAGCGGTAAAGCTTCTCCTCATCCGCAGGAGCTGATATACCGGGAACAGTCTTCTTTATCCCGTTATTTACAGGGACGCTTTTGTCCTCGATATTAATGACAGCTTTGTCCTTCAGCGCGTTCATATCGGCGCGCACCCGTACTTCCTCCTCGAAGCTTGCATCCAGGGCTTCTATCTGTCCCCTGACATCTTTTGCCTGTTCGAGATTTCCGTCGTCAATTGCCTTGTTGGCCACCGACATCAATTCATCGCGCTTTGCTTTATACTGCTCTTTGGTCAATTTACATCGCCTTCCTTTCTCATATTTAACAGCCGAATACGCTCCGTCTCCAAAGCCAGTTCAACTGCATCCTTGACAGCTTGTGGAGCACTGCTGATTTTGCCCTTTCCCACAGCAAACGCCGCGGGTTTGACGCTTGCCTCCGTAACCTCAATATCGAAATACTGAGATGCCTCATGCGCTGTTAGCCATGTCTCTGCATCTGCTATGGCTTTTATTTGGTCAATGCTGATGCCGCTTCTCATTTTCCCTTCATATACGGTAAGGATCCCCTCATCGCATTTCTCAAGCAGCTCAGCATATCTGATAAAATCTTCAGAATTTCCTATTGCGATGGACCATGCTTTATGGATCATGAGAAACGTGTTCTTCGGCATGACAACTTTATTGCAGCACAGCGCAATGGCACTTGCCGAGCTGGCCGCAAGTCCGTCAACGTAACATGTTGTGGTTCTGTCATGCCTGCGCAGCATGTTCACTATTGCCATTGCAGCAAAAACAGAGCCGCCGGGCGAATTGATGAACACATCAAGATCTTTCCCTGCGGCATCTTTGAGAAACTGCCTTATTCTTTCCGGATACTGATCTTCAACATTCCAGGCCCCATACCAGTCATCTACGATCTCGCCGTAGAAATAAAGAGCTGCATGCCCGTTGCTCAGATTCCGGATCTGCAGAAGCTTATCAAGATTGCTCTTCACATGTTTTCACCTCCTCCTTCCTTGACGACTGCCGTGTCAAGACGGCGTATCGGCTTGTCCCCTCCTTCGATCGGCGCCATATTCATGACCTTGCGCCACTCATTAGGCGTCATTGCACCACGATCAACCATCTGCAACAGATTCAGCTTGGTGGACATAGAAGCGTACTGAAGGCTCATGGACTCAAATACGATCCTGTTGCCGTGTCCGCGTTCCCGCAGAGAGAAGATCTTGTGCGTAAACTCGTTGGCCAGCTGCAGCGCAAACGGCTCGATGACCAGTTCGTAATAGGAGTTCCATTCATTCTCATCACAAGTTGAATTGATGATCTTTTCGTTTGTGTGAAAATAGTTGTAGAGCCGCCGGTAAATATTCTGCTGCGTAACGGCATTTGGAACATAATCATGAGGAGTTACCTGTGTCAGCTCAGCCTTTGCGTCAGTTGCGGCGACCCCCAGCCCCTCTTCTGCCGTATCAAGATAAGACTTGGCGAATGCCCTTGCCTTTTCCTTAAGGTCTTCAGGACGAAGCGAAGCGGTCCATTTTATGAGCCACCTTATGATCGCACCGTTCTTGACCGCGTCTATGAGGCTTTTGTCCAGTGTTCCGACGACTTCCATTACAGAGGCCAGAACTTCAATATTGCTTTCTCCGAAAAGGTCGTTGTTGCAGAAGTCGTCCTTGACGTGGATTATGTCTGAATAGGGAAATGTAGCTATCGTTCCGCTCTGCAGGCAAAAGCGCAGATATAGCTTCATGTCGCTGTCATAAACGGCTTCAACCGATGAAGCAGAAATCGGGTATATCTGCTCTGCAAAGCCAAAATCATCGCGGATGATCAGTGCAAATGCATTGTTGTTCAGCTGATACTGTACAGCCATTTTCTGCAGCAGCATTTGTCCTGTCAAAAGCGGATTGGGCTCCTCAAGCAGCATTTTGATATGGCGGTCCGGATTGACCACCAAAGAATCTTTGGTCTCCCTTATCTGCTTTGCGTTGAGTTTTCCTATCGATCTCGCAAACGGCCTGATGCAGCTTCTTACAATATCGCTCTTATAAAGCTGCCTGTTCCAGCTGTAGAATCCGTTACCACGTTCAACTATAAGTTCGTGCTTTGAAACAGTCTGAGTGGGAGATCTGGTAAAGTAATTCAATATCTTTTTAACTGCACCCAAATGAAACACCCCCGTCATATCAAATTCATATACTCTTCCCGGTGCCTTTCAAATACCACATACGCATCCAGCAGAGAGGCAGTTCCGTCAATGCGCCGTCTCTGGCTGCCGCCTTTTACAGGCTGGATATTGCCGTTCTTGTCAACTTCAACAGAAGTGTTTGACAGGCACCACTTGAGAATAGGATTATTGTTGTAATTGATGATCTTCGATTCCAGATCGGCCCCGAGGGACTTCATGGGAGATGAGAGCGTCTTCTTTCCCTGAACGACTCCTTCCATTGCCTCGCTGCCGATAAGGTCCTTCATCTCTTCAACAAAGTATGTTGCAGACCAGTTGTCGTATCCAAAGAAAGATATGTATATATCGTGTTCCTGCTGGATCTCCCTGAACCAATCCACAACATGTTTGTAGTGGACCTTGTTTCCCGGACAGGTCCTTAGAAGTCCCATGCTCTTCCACGTAGAATAGGGTATCTTGTCGTCCCGTTCCCGCGTTTCAAGAATATCCTCCGGGATCCAGTACATCTGGAGGACATAAATATGAGGATCATCAGGCACCATAAATATGACAGTTCCGCATGTAAGGTCTGTGGTTGAGGAGAGGTCAGCGCCCCCGATCCCGTATCTTGGCTTCAGAGCTGCAAGGTCGAATGTTTCAGTGTTGTTCAGCTGCTCGAATGTCAGCCATGCCTCCGATGTTGTTTCCCTTACGTTAAAGTCCTTTGTTACAAGGTTCTTGACTAGAAGCGGGTTTGTCTTGGCTTTGTCGACCTTGCCCTTAAGAATATCCATGCTTTTTATAGTCCCGAGCCCTGGGTTGGCTTTCTTCCAGCAGCTCGGATTTTGCCATTCGCTGCGCTTGTCGAGCTCGTATATGATTGGAAGGACCCGCTCGTCATGGTACCCGTTGGGATCCTCGTATCCGTTGATTATCTGCTCGCATTCCTCATATTTAAGATCGAAGATGCCTTCACGCAGCGTTCCCGCTGTGGAGACTATGATCGACAGAGGCTGCTCCCTGGCGCTCATGCCGTCGATGATTACGTCATAAAGATTTTTATCCGCAATGGCATGCAGTTCATCTATCAGCGCACAGTGAACGTTAAGTCCGTCCAGTGTGTCACTTTCAGAAGAGAGCGGCTTGAATACTCCGTCGTTGGCTTCGCAGGTTATTTCACCAACAAGCGTTTTCGCCCGTTTGGAAAGGACCGGCGACTTTTTTACCATTCGCTTGCCTTCAAGCCAAATTATCTTCGCCTGATCCCTTTTAGTTGCAGCAGATACGACTTCAGGTCCGTTTTCACCGTCCGCAAGAAGCATGTAAAGCGCGATCGCGCTGCCCAGGGTGGACTTACCATTCTTACGTGCAACGAGCAGTATGAGTTCCCTGTATTTACGTGTTCCGTCTATCTTATGGACAAAGCCGAAAGTCGCCGCAATCAGCGCTTTTTCCCACAGCTCCAGGACAAAAGGCTCTTTGCCCATCTTGCCTTTGGAGTGCCGGCAGTATTTCTCAATAAAGGTTATCGGATGCTGAGCCTTATTTTCGTTGTATTCCCATTCGCTTTTTTTGTCGTCGAGATCCCGAACCAGTTTTCTATAGACCTTGTAAACCTTTCGGCTTACGATCTCCCTGCCGGATCGTATTTCTTCCCAGTACTGGCGGATGGGATTGACCCTTCCTGTGAGAAGTTCAGCGCTTTTTCTGGATGTGCTCTCTCTTACCTTTTTACTCTTTCCCGTTGACGAAGGCTTCGAATTCATCTTCAGGCTCCTTCGGCGGCTCTTTGACGACAAACTCCGTAAGCTGCTTCATGATTCCCTGGTAGTTTTTGTTCATGGTGTTATAGAGTCGTGCTATGGGACGTTCCCGTTCGTAGGGCTCAAGATCCTTGCTCTGAGTGAATAATTCAGTGAACCCGTTTTCATCCAGATCTGCTTCCATGTCCTCAAGCGTCACACGCATAAACGCCGCCCTCCGGATAAGTCCTTCGATGGCGGCGCGCTCTTTTTCTGAGATCTCTCTGTATATATCATTGACACGCTTTATCTCTCTCTTGATCCTTTCATCTTTGCCTAACTCTTTCATTCTCAATTCACCGCCTCCTTTTTCGGGTGGGGGGTCACGCGCGCGGCCTGCGTGTTTTCTGAAGCTCCACGTTCCGGTCTGGCTTTTCGGCCCCCCGGGTGTCAGATAGGGGGGGATTTAACCGCAATTAATTGCCCTTTTTCATCAAATTTCACGTCATTCCTGGTAATTTCTTTGCTGAAATGTTCCCTGTTGTGGCACTCAAGGCACAGGTATTCGAGGTTGTCCCAGTTAAGAGTAACGTTCGGATCGTCCTCATTCTCATCAGTGATCTTTATCTTGTGATGCACTATGTAGCCCGGTCGCTTGCATCTTTCACACAAGCCGAAGACTGATTTTATATAAGCATCGCGGCACTCAAGCCAGGCAGTACTATTATAAAAAGCTCTTCTTGCCATGCTTATACCTCCGATACAAACAACAAAAGCAGAGCCTTATAACCTTGCCCAAGGGTCCGGCTCTGCTCTGCACTGCTAGAATTTAGGGCATCTTAAGGAGGGAGAAGTAAGCATACAAAGCATTGCAGCCATTCTTTAGATCCGTAAAATGCTTTTGCAAAGTCTTTAGCCATGGGTTGTTCTCCCAACTACTCCACCGGTTCCATCTCATAGGTATTCTTCTCCAACTCTATTATAACACAGACCATCTAATTTTGTCAAGATATACACGTTTCTTTCTGCTGGTGCTTTCCAATTTGCTCATCCAGCTCCACACCAGGATGTTAAGAAAAGAAATTGTCAACTAGACCCTCACATGCAGCCATGCACACACAGTTATGTGCAAAGGATATGCACATGGCTGCACATAGCTGCACATCCTCTGCACATCAGGGCCGAGAGCCCTTGTCCGACGCGGACCCTTTAGTGTGCAAAAGCATTGTGCGTGCTTTGGCTGGTGCGAGTGTGCTGTGTGTGCGTGCACCCCCCCTATAAGGGGGTGCACGCACGCACGCACGCACATGACCCACACAGCGCAATAGAAACGTCAACCAAATACTTGACAAACATATATATTTTGTGGTAAAATGGATTTAGAAAGATAAATATAAAGTAAAGGAGAGTGGATTTCATGGTGAACAAGATTCCTAAACATCGCCTGCGGGAACTGCGGGAAGCCCGTAAACTTACCCAGCAGGAAGTTGCTAAGCTTCTGGACATTGACCATACTACCGTATCCAGGCACGAGTCAGGTAGCCGGGGTCTAAACCCGGAAGATATTCAAAAGTATGCCCGGCTTTACAAGGTGGAATCTTACGAACTGTTCATCGATCCTAAAGACTTGCAGGAAGAGGACGAAGCTGAGAGCAGGACCATCACAATTGAGGAGTGACTGCTACTGCCGCCTTGCGGCAACATGGAGGTGAATATATGAAGTGAGCACTCTCCTGGAGTCGGTATTGGAGCTGTGGCGGAGCGGATTCTCTGTAATCCCTATCCAACCCAGTGGTAAGCGTCCATTGGTGTCGTGGATTGAGTACCAGAGCCGTAGACCCACGGAAGAGGAAATTTACCGGTGGTGGCAGCAGTATCCGAACGCCAACATTGGAATCGTCACTGGCAAGGTTTCTGGGATTGTGGTCATTGACTTAGATCCGGATAAAGATGATAACGAGAGCGGAGCTAGGATCTATGAGCAAGCTCCAACTGATTTTATCGCCAAAACAGGGCGAGGTGGTTATCACCTTTACTATCACTATCCGGAAGACGTGGGTCATATCCCGAACCGGGTTGGTTTGTTGCCGGGAGTCGATGTACGGGCTGATGGTGGGTACGTCGTAGCACCGCCGTCTGTTCACTCTTCCGGACGATTGTACGAGTGGATGCGTCGTGGTGAGCTTGGAAAGCTACCACCCCATCTGGTGGGTTTCCTCACTTCCCACGCACCGGTGGAACGTGATGATGAGGAGAGCAACTCTAAATGGCTATCCGATCTACTGGCCGGAGTAGGGGAAGGCCAGCGCAATGACGCCTGTGCTAGGCTGTGCGGGTACCTGATTGGCAAGGGCATACCGAAGGATGTGGTCCTTACTATCGTCCGCCGGTGGAATGAGAAGAACCGTCCTCCCCTTTCCGATCACGAGGTAGCAGCAACCGTTGAATCTGTTTATAAGACGGCCAACCGCCGGGGCCCTGTGTCGCAAAACCAGCCCCAGGATGGCGGCACCGGGCAGGTGTCTACCAGTCCGTTTAGTGTTGTCAACATCCGGGAATATATGGTTCACCACGGCAACAATCAAGTGTCTTGGTTGGTACAGGATTGGCTGCCTGGGGCCGCGATCGGCTTCGTGGTGGCTCCGCCCGGCTCCTTTAAGACTTGGCTTACCTTTGATATGGCTGTATCCGTGGCTACAGGTACGCCGTTCCTAGGTGAGTATCCTGTCCAGCGTACGGGTCCAGTCTTGTTAATCCAGCAGGAAGACTTCCACGGGGACATAGCACAACGGCTGGCGGTCATCCTTCAAAGCCGGTTGGACTTGAGAGCTGAAGTCATGAAGGATGACCAGTTCGAAGTGAAGGCTCCCCCCGAGATACCCATCTATATCCATCCAGATCGCAACCTCCGTTTTGCGGACCAGGTGGTTATGGACGCTCTGGAACTGCGGATTCGGGAGCTGCGTCCAGCTCTAGTTATCCTGGACCCCCTTTACTCTGCAGCTATGACAGATGATTATATGACCAAGTCCGCCGAGCAGATGCTCCGGCTAAAGATCATCCGGGACCGCTATGGTTGCTCATTCCTGGTGGCCCACCACACGACTAAGCATGCGGACAGTATGGAGCGGTCCCGGCTGTGGGGGTCCCAGTTTCTGAACGCTCTCTTGGAGACCGGCTGGCAGGTGAAGCGATCAGAGAACGACAGTTCGATTATCGTCCGCCGCCACTTCAAGGTCGCCAAGAACCCTGCTGAGGATGTCCGGGTGGAGTTCGACATCAATACCGACAACCTACCGTACCGCTATCACGCCAAGGTTCTCACTGGAGCTAAGGTTACGGAGAATGATACCGACCTGAACTCCAAGATTCTGGACCTGTTGAGTGAGAGCGAGAAACCTATGTCTATCAATGAAATCGCAGACGCGCTTGGGGTACACCGGAGCACTATCAGCCGCCGGATAAAGGCCCTGGAGAAGGACTCCATGGTCCAGAAAGACGCCAACAGGTGCTATAGCGTATTTCGGGGCGATTTGTCGCCATTCTAGTGACAAGCAAGCAAATACTTGACAACCAGCCACCTGGTGTGTTATAATAAAGATGAGAGGAGGAAATAAAATAAAGAGATTGTATTTAAGTATATCAATGAAAAGAAAGTGAGGATGATTAATATGAAGATAAAAACAATTCTTAATCAACATCGGAGAGATTTTAGAGCCGACTACGAATGTGAGAACTGTGGATTCATTGACAAAAATAAACCGGGGTATGACGATATAAACTTTCATCAAAATGTTATACCTGACATGAGATGTCCCAAATGTGGTGAGAGTGCTATTTCATTGGGTACAAATTATAGACCATTGTCAACAAAATACCCAGAGGGTTATCAAATATAGTACGAAATGTAAAAGAAAAGGAGGAGGAAATAAAATGAAAAGACTTTGGCAGAAACATAAAAAGAAAGTCTTCGGTTCTTTCGCCTTCCTTATGTTCTTTCTTATGTATGGGACTGTTGGAGCGGTTGAATGTGACACGCTCCCCCTTTTCGAAGGAACTATTAGGACAATAATCTTCCTGGCCTTGTGGGTGTTGTTTACTTACCTGGCCGGGGGATTTGAAGAGTATGCCGAAAGGAGGAAATGAAAAATTATGTTTAAGTATATTAATGAAAGGAGGGTCAAAACATATGAAAGAACAGTTGATGCAGGCAGCGACTAAGCCTCTTCTTTCCTTCAGCCAGATCTCCACTTACCTGCGATGTCGCCAAGAATGGTGGTATATCTACCAGGAGAATTTGGTACCACGGGTAGATGCTCGGCCGCTGTCCCTGGGATCGGCGGTTCATATGGGGTTGGCGACAGCACTCCAGGGGCATCACTACAACACGATGCTGGTGGAGGACGGTGTACGGAAGGGGGTGGAATCTTGGAAAGAGCAGGAGCTGGCCCGGGGTGATCTCTTTGAGGAGGAGATTGAAGCCATCCACCAAGTGGCAACTGAGGCTGAGCAGATTGCTATCCGCACCCTTCGTAAGTTACCCATTGATGAGTGGGAGACCATCACGGATCCGGCTGACATCCCTATGGTCGAGTACCACTTCACCGTTCCGCTCAAAGGCTGGGGCGGATTCCACGGGTACATCGACTGGGTGGGGCGGCACAAGCCTACTGGCCAGATTTGGTTGGTGGACTGGAAGGTCCGGAAATCCTTCCAGCCTTATGAGGCGGAGGAGGTTAACCTCCAGAACGCTGCCTACCAGTACGCCGTCTACCGGATCTTACGCAAGCCTCCTGCCGGTACTATTACCTTCCAAATCTCGGATAAGCCTCCAACAAGGCCAAAGCTCAACAAGGACGGTACTATGAGCCGGGCCCTCATTAAGACAGATTGGGAGACTTATAAGGCCGCCTTGCTGGAGGCCAGTTTGAACCCGGATGACTATTTAGATATGGCAGAGAAGCTCTCTACCGTCGAGTTCTTCCGGCCTGTTAAGGAGTATAGGACCTTGGATACGGTACGCCAAGTCTGGAAGGAGGTTATTGAACCTACTGCCCGGGAGATCCGGCGATCTAACAAGATTGTGGTCCGGAATCTTGGGCACCGTACCTGCAACGGCTGTGCTTATCGGCAGCTCTGCCTTGCCGAACTTAGCGGCGGAGATGCTAGGTACATCAGGGAGACTCACTACCGGTCACATACCAGTACGGTAGACAAATTCCAAGAAAAGGAGGATGAGGAGAATGCCTTATAAGGTTACCCCTGAAAAGGTGGTTGGCCGCATGAAAATTTTAATATACGGTCCGCAGGGCGCTGGTAAGACTTATCTAGCTGCTACGGCCCAGGACCATCCAGCTATGCGGGACGTTCTCTTTCTGAACGTTGAAGGTGGCTTGATGACTATCGCTCACCGGGGCGACATCATGGCGGAGGATATCGCCTCCACCAAGGCTCTGGAAGACATCTTTTGGAAGATCGCTAACAAAGATCCAGAATACGCCCGGTTCAAGACATTGGTAATTGACTCCGGTACTGAGCTGCAGACCATGAACCTGGAGGAAGTAGTCCGCCAGGCTATCGAGAAGGAGGCCAAGCAGAGGGGTACTAATGTCCGTAAGACCGATATCGATGAGTTCTGGCAAGACGACTACGGCAAGTCTACCAACCAGCTTAAACGGATCTTCCGCTGGTACAAATCCCTTCCTATCAACGTTATCATCACCGCCTTGCCCAAGAAGGTTTATCCTAGGCGTAGGAGTAGCCAAGAGGACGTGGAGCCCATTGAAGTGCGTCCGGCATTTACCGACAAGTTAGGCGATGCTGTCATGGGATTTGTGGACTTTGTTTGGTATCTGTGGGAGGCCGAAGGTGAGGATAGCAAGACTCACCGGTACATGCTCACCCGTAATAAAGGTATCTTCCAGGCCAAAACCCGTGGGGTCAAGTTCGCCGAAGCTCTTGGCGAAGTGGTGGTTGATCCTTACCTGCCGGATCTCTACGAATTATTCCTAAAGTCTGGCGCTGAGGCTAGTGATCAGGAGTAGACCAGCAAGTAAGGCCAATCCCGGCCAAATATCTTTGTCACCGTTCTAGTGCTAAGCAAGTAAATACTTGACAAACAGCTATCTGGTATGTTATAATAAAGATAAGAGGAAATAAATAAAAGGAGGAGATAAGAAATGCACGATTCTGTTCCTGGTATGCCTAACCCGTTCGGCGCCCCCAAGGACAATGATGATGAGTTCTCGGTGAACCTGTCTGAAGCCCCAACTGGTGGTGGTTATCTTATCCCGGATGGTGATTATCCTGCCCTCCTGGTGGACCTTCGGAAGGGATTCAGCAAGAATGGAAATCCTCAGTGGATCTGGACGTTCGCCATCATGAGCGGCGAACACGCTGGCAAGGAGTTTTCGCTGTTTACAGCCCTTACCCCATCTGCTCTCTGGAAGGTCGCTGAGACCGTCGAGGCCCTTGGTCTAGGTAAGGGTGGCACGGTGAGCAAATTCATCAAAAACGAAGCTTTGTCCCGGCGGTGCATCATCAGTATTCGGAAGGAGACTTACAACGGCCAGGAGCGGTCCTCTATTGCTAAGGTATTGCCACATCCTGATGGCCCAGGACCGGTCACCGGGTTCAACCCTAAGAAGGCTTCCGATAGCCCGGTTCCTTTTTAAGCTTGAACCAACTAGTAGCGTTAGGGGGTTGGTACACCAACCCCCGGTGCATTGGGGGTGAGTCATGGTGTTGGTAGACAAGGTAGATGAGCGTTATTGGTCCCTGATGGAGCGGTTCAAGAAAGCGCCAGAGTTGACGATTGACGTTGAAACTACCGGCTTGAGGATTTGGCACGGGGATCGTATCTGCGGCATCGCTGTCTACGATGGTGAAGCGGCTGCCTATTTCCCTTTCCGACACGAGACCGGTCTTAGCCTACCTTTGGAGCGGTTGGAGGATTTCCGGCGGCTGGTCTGGGACAAGACCATCATCAACCACAACATCAAGTTCGACATAGAAGCCATGTGGGCAGATGGATTTCCGCTACCGCATCAAGTTGAGGACACAATGTTGGCGGCACACTTGATGAATGAAAACGAGTACAAGCTTGACGCTCAAGGACGGCCTATCAGGAGGTCGGATGGCCACATGGCTACTGATTATACTCTCTCCAATCTGGCGAAGAAGTATCTAGGCCAGGCCGATTCCAAGGATGAGATGGAGCGGATCATGAAGGAGAGGGGGTTAACCAAGGGTGATTTATGGCGACTGCCGCCAGAGTTAGTGGCACCATACGCCGTGGGTGATGTGAAGTTGGCCAAGGCCCTGCGTGATTTTTACGTTCCGCACCTGAAGTTATGGCGGCTGTATGACCTATGGCGGGAGGTCAACCGCTACTGTGTCATCACCGCCAAAATGGAGATCAGGGGCCTACAGCTGGATCTGGATCGTATCCGCCAGTATATGGAAGAAGCGGAACAGATGATAGAGCCAACTTTGAAGGAGATCCAGGTTTTAGCTGGTTATGAGATTAACCCTGCCAGTCCCAAACAGCTCCAGGCGTGGTTGGAGTTGGGCAGTACCTCCAAGATGGCTTTGGAGGAGGAACTCACGCACCTGCCAGAGGACCACCCTAAGGCTATCGCTATCCGCAAGATCCTGGAATATCGGGGTTGGACCAAAGTTAACTCCACGTACTACCAGCCGTATCTGGAGTTGTGCGATTCTAACGGGGTCATACATCCAAACTTGTTGCTGCACGGGACGGTATCTGGACGACTGTCCTGCGTGCAACCTAACTTGCAGGCGGTACCACGATACTCCAAGGTATATAAAGTCAAGGATGTCTTCGTGACCCGGCCCGGGTATGTTTTGGTGTCGGCGGACTACTCTCAGGCGGAGATTCGGTGGGGAACCCATTACGCCAGGGAGGAGAATATGGCGGCAAACCTCCTAGCCGGTAAGGACATCCATAGCGTGGCGGCGGAGGAGTTGGGGATTCCCCGGGACGCCGCCAAGCGAATCAATTTCGGCATCATCTATGGCATCGGCCGGGAAGCCCTAGCCAAGCAGCTAAGGATCCCGGTAGAGAAAGCGGCGGAATACTTACAGAAATATTACGAGGGATATCCCGGATTCCGGCGGCTGTACAAGCGAGCGGAAGAAGTTGCCACGGAACGTGGCTACATCCGGATGTTTACGGGCCGGGTGCGCCGTTATGACCAGTATAACCCGACTCATAAGGCATCTTCCAACCTTATCCAGGGTGCTGTTGCTGAAATGATGCGACTGGCCATCCTTCGGTTAGATAAGCTATTGGAAGGTTGGGATACTCACATGTTGCTACAAATCCATGACCAGATAATCTTCGAAGTCCCGGGGGATAAGCTATTTAAGGTACTGCCGATCATAAAGGACGGTATGGAGAATTTTCTGCCGGGGTTCGAGCTGTATGTTCCTATGAAGGTGGATATCAAGTACGGACCATCTTGGGGACAGATGACCGAATGGGCGGGCGAGGAAGAGTAGCCCGCAATTTGCCATCCATTCTAACAATAAGCAAGCAAATACTTGACAACTAGCTATCTGATATGTTATAATAAAGATAAGAGGATAACACCATAATTATCAAGTTAGGGAGGTATATTTATGCGGAAGTCTAAGAGTCACGTCTTGGCAGTTGTTGGAGCCCAGTATGGGTCTGAAGGTAAAGGTGTTATTGTGAATTACCTTGCTAATCGCTACCACGTCCACGTCCGCACGGGTGGCCCCAACGCCGGTCACTCCTTCATCCATAAGGGCCGGGTCTGGAAAATGCAAGTCATTCCCTGCGGCTGGACCAACCCTGAGGCGATCCTGGTCCTAGGCCGGGGAATGTTAGTGAACCCGGGGATCCTCTTACGGGAATTAGAAGCTATCCGGGGGGTCGACCCTACTATCGATGACCGGTTGATTATCGACACCCAGGCTGGTATCCTGGACCGGTCCTTCCATGAGGAGGAGGGCGGTACAGAGGGTGAGCTGCACCAGCGTATTGGCTCCACCGGTGAGGGTGTCGGTGCAGCCCGGATTGCCAGGATTCGCCGGGATCCGTCCCGGTTTAAGCTAGCTAAGGATATCGCCGATGAATATGGACTCCGGCGGTATCTGAGGGAGAATACTCCCAAGCTCCTGCAGCAATATCTGAAAGGCGGCCAGAACATCCTCTTAGAGGGCACCCAGGGATCTGGCCTGTCCCTCATCCACGGTCCGTGGCCCTATGTGACCAGTCACGATACCAACGCCGCCCAGCTTGCTGCTGATGCTGGTATCCCACCTATGCTGGTAAATCGAGTCTTGCTAGTGGCCCGGACCTATCCAATCCGAGTAGCCGGTAATTCCGGGCCGCTGAAGAATGAGTTGACTTGGGAGGAAATCTCTCGGCGGGTTGGCAAGCAGGTGGTGGAGCGGACCACCGTTACCAATAAGATCCGCCGGGTGGGTGAATGGGATGAAGAACTGTTGGACAACGCCGTTACGTTGAACCGTCCTACTTCCATCGCTATCACGTTCATGGATTATCTCTCGCCGCAGGATGAGGGCAAGACCCAGTGGGGGGATCTGTCGTCGGACACCGCCAAGCGGTTCATCCGATACGTGGAGTCCCGGTTCCGGGTCCAGGTGTCTCTCATCGGCACTGGTGGTCCCAATTGGAACATTGTGGATAGGGGGTTTGCTGTATGAAGATTTACTTCCAGCTTCTTCCAGGGGAGGGTAACCCACGGGTCCCAACCAAAACTTACCCTGGTGATACTGGGTGGGACCTGTATATAAGCAGGGATGTCGTAATCCCTGCTCACTCCTTCACCGATGCCCATACCGATATCGCTATTGCCATGCCGGAGGGGCTGTGGGGCCGGATCACTGGCCGCTCCAGCACTCTCCGGAAGTATGGGCTCATGGTGAATGAGGGAATCATCGATAATGGCTACCGCGGTGAGCTGTTTATTGGTGTGTTCAACCTCACCAATCACGACCGGTTTATCCCGGCTGGTACTAGGCTTGCTCAACTCATCTTTCACTGGCTGATCGAAGATCTGCAGTGGGAGCTAACTATAGTGTTACCCCCAAGTCAGCGCCAGGACAAGGGGTTCGGCTCCTCTGGACAGTAAGAATGGGAGTGATAGCAATGCAGTTGTACTGGCAGGCCTACAACGGTGACACAACCCAGACGATCTACCAGGGCGACGCGCTGTGTGAAGCTGACCAGTGCATGGCCTGGCGGTGGTGCGACACTGCGGTGAAGAACGAGGGCTACTGCGGTTTGGCAGGGAAGGAGGGGGCGGAGTGAACACCAACTCCTGCGCCACCTGCGCACACAGCGTTCCGGGTGATTACGGCGGTTGGGTATGTGTACACCCTGATTTGTTGGACAGCGGGGTTGTACTGACGGTTGGGGATGATGAGGTTTGTTATGACTGGAAGGAGGGTGCGGAGTGATGAAACTCACAGATAGTGGGGATAATGTGATGGTG
>CAYNGF010000071.1:0-18201 GCA_964396515.1 uncultured Paludibacter sp. | reverse complement strand
TTTAAACAAATTATTAATCAGAATTCAGTTGCATTTGCAAGTTGAATTCAGCACATTCTCAATTTCTTCTGACGTAAAATCGGGTAAAACAGGCACAACTATCATTCCCTGATTTACAATAGCAAAATATGCAATTACCCAGTTTGGCATATTCTGAGCATAAAGTGCCACCTTATCGCCTTTCACAAATCCATAGGATTGGAGCAATGTGCTCAAATTGTCAATTTGATGTCCCAATTCACTATACGTTATCGGAGTTTGTCCTACAAATGCGAGGGATGGCATTTGGGCATATCGTTTCACAGTATGATGCAGAAACGATTTTATCGTTAGCGGGCGGGGTTCGAATTTTTTATGCAGTAAATCCATTTATTTGAAATTCATTACGTTTTATTGTTTTCAAAAAAATATTTTATGCAAATGTAAACAAATAATTCATTTTTATTGCACAATATATCAGATATTGTGCAATATTTAGCTTTTGTATATAATAAAAATGCAGGGACGTTTGTTTAATTCAGGCTTATTGTTTTTCCAGTTTTTTATTGTTCTCGTTTTTATAAACTCAGTTGGAAGGGTAATATCAGCCGCCACACAAAGCAATGTATTCGGATTGCAAGTCTGAATCAAATCCTCAAACATTTTCATGTTCCTGTAGGGAGTTTCGATGAAAATTTGCGATTGATTGTATGCAATAGCTTTGGATTCGATGTGACGGATAGCTTTAATCCTCTCGGATGGTTGAACGGGCAAATATCCATTAAAAGCAAAACTTTGTCCATTAAAGCCTGAAGCCATAAGCGCAAGAAGAATTGAGGAAGGACCGACCAATGGAACAACAGTAAAATTTTCTCGTTGTGCTAATGCAACCACATCCGCTCCGGGATCGGCAATGGCAGGGCATCCGGCTTCAGAAATTATACCCATATCATTTCCTTCTTTCATTGGTTTTAAGAAAGTATTTAGTTCACCCGTTGAAGTATGTTGGTTTAAGACAAAGAAAGTCAAATGATCTATATTTATTTTAGAATCGCATTGCTTTAAAAATCGACGGGCTGATCTTATATCTTCAACTACAAAATATTTTAATTTCGAAATAATTTCAGAATTATAAGAAGGCAAAATTCTGTTGAAGGAAGTTTCACCAAGCGTGGTTGGAATAAGATATAATGTTGGCATAATATTTAGAATAAAGAACAAGGAACAAGGAACAAAGAACAAAGATAGACGATGAAAAATAAAACAGCAAAGACAATGAAAAATTGAAAGATTGAGAGGTAAGAACAGGAAGATTTTTATACTTCGTGATACCTGATACTTTCAAACATAAAATAAAAAACTCAAATTTTTTAGTTTAGAATTGACTTCTCTTAAAATCTTACGCTTTATTTCATCAGCAAAGATACAATACCAAATCATTCAACTTTCAATTCTTCAAGTTTCTCGCTTAGTATTTCCCATTCGTAGATTTTTTGTTCAAGTTCGCGCTGCATTTTTTGATACAAGAGAATAAATTCATGATCTGCTGCCTTTGAAGGATCATTTAGTTCATATTGCATCTGTTCAATTTCGTTTTCGAGGTTTTGAATCAGGGTTTCCACTTCTTCCACCTCTTTCTCAGCTTTTCTGATTTTTCGGCTTAATTCTTTACGGGCTTCGTAGCTTAATTTATTTTCAGAAATTATTTTTTGTGGCTCAATAACTGAAGTTTTTTGAATCTCAGGTTTAATTTCAAGTTCGCGCAACGATTCAATTTTTTTATTTTCGAGAAAGTCGAAAATTCCCCCTAGATGTTCGCGCACCTTTTTATTACCAAACTCATATACTTTATTTACAAGTCCATCGAGAAATTCCCTATCGTGCGATACAATTACAGCAGTACCGTTAAATGCTTTAATAGCTTCTTTTAAAACTTCTTTGGAGCGAATATCGAGATGATTTGTGGGCTCATCGAGTATGAGAAAATTTACTGGTTCGAGCAGTAATTTGATAATTGCCAACCTACTTCGCTCACCTCCTGACAACACTTTTACTTTTTTTTCCGAAGCCTCACCGCCAAACATAAATGCGCCAAGTATATCACGAATTTTAGTACGTACATCGCCTACTGCAGTATAATCAATAGTTTGAAAAACTGTTAGATTTTCATCCAACAGTTCAGCCTGATTTTGAGCAAAATAGCCAATTTTAACTCCATGTCCGATTTTGAGTTTTCCGGCATATTCAATCTGGTTCATCATACATTTAACCAGCGTTGTTTTTCCTTCACCATTCCGACCAACAAATGCAACTTTTTCTCCTCGGTTAATTATTATATTAATATTGTCGAGAATAAGATTATCGCCATACGCTTTCGAAAGATGCTCGGTTTCGAGCGGAATAATTCCGGAATGTGGAGCAGGTGGAAATTTGAGATGCAGACGGGATTTATCTTCCTCATCAATCTCAATGCGTTCAATTTTATCAAGTTGCTTTATTCGTGATTGTACTTGAACTGCTTTAGTGGCTTTATATCTAAATCGTTCAATAAAATCTTCTGTATCTTGTATCAGTTTTTGTTGATTTTCATACGCACGAATTTGTTGTTCTCGACGTTCCTTTCGCAGAATCAGATACTTTGAGTAGTTTACATTGTAATCGTAAATTTTACCAAGCGATATTTCGATCGTGCGGGTTGTAACAGCATCCATAAAAGCCTTATCGTGCGAAACGAGAATAATTGTACTTCCACAGGATAAAAGAAAATTTTCGAGCCATTGAATCGATTCGATATCAAGATGATTTGTGGGTTCGTCAAGCAGCAAAATATCAGGTTGTTGCAATAAAATTTTTGCCAGTTCAATTCGCATACGCCAACCGCCACTAAATTCAGAACACTGACGATTAAAATCTGTCCGGCGAAAGCCTAAACCAAGCAATGTTTTTTCCACTTCGCCCCTGAAGTTTCCACTGCCCATCATTTGAAGATATTCAGCCGCATGTGTAACTTTATCAATCAGGCGGTGATAATCTTCACTTTCGTAATCGGTACGCTCCGCAATTTGAGTATTGAGTTGCTCTATTTCTTTTTCGAGGGATGTAATATGACTGAAAGCTTTATCGGCTTCTTCAATCACTGTAGTTCCATCGGTATGTTTCATTTGCTGAGGCAAATAGCCAATGGATATATCTTTGGGAATGGTTATACGTCCGCGCGTAGGTTGTTGCAAACCTGCAAAAATTCGAAGCAAAGTAGTTTTTCCTGCACCGTTTTTGCCGGCAAGAGCTATTCGGTCGCGCTGGTTTACCAGAAAACTGATTTCGTCGAACAAAGGAGATCCACCAAATTCAACACTTAATTGTTCAACTGAGACCATAAAAATTTACAATTTACGATTCTTGATTTCAAATTGCACTTAACTTTTTAAGGCAGATGTAATTATTTTTTCTGACTATTTTTTTTATCGACTACACGCCACAATATGTAAATTAACGTTGAAGCAATAGTGAAAGCCACAAAAATCAACAATTCAATTGGCCAGTTGCGACCGAGAATTCCGAGTGCAATAAAAAAAATTGACACCAAAAGTAGAACAAAAGTTACTTGCCGATGTACCAATCCGGTTTTTAAAAGTAAGTGATGGATGTGATTTCTGTCGGGGTGAAAAGGTGATTCACCTTTTTTAATACGGGTCAACATTACTCTTAAAGTGTCAAAAAGTGGTACTGAAAGCACACATATAGCGACAGCAGGCGCCGATTTCATAATAAGGTTTTCAGGCAAATGATACATGATGGGAAATGCGTTAATTTCAACAAACTGAAATACATAAAGTGTAATCATATATCCCAAAAGCAACGAACCTGAATCGCCCATAAAAATTTTGCTTTTTGTTCCAAACACATTGTAAAGAAAAAAAACAAACAAGGATCCAACTAAAGCATAAGCCGATAAAGATAGGTTTGGTTTACCAACCATACCAAAATAAACAGCAAAAAACAGGCTGTAAAGAATGCCTAAACCGGATGCAAGTCCATCAACACCATCAATTAAATTTAATGCATTGATTATAACGATAAACACAAAAAAAGATATCAAATAACTTGTCGGAACCGACAAGTTGAGAATTCCCAAAAATCCATGAAGATTGGTAATGCGAATATCAGCTGTAACAATAAGAAAGAATGCTGCAATAAGTTCACCCAACAATTTCCAACTTGCTTTGATATCAATCAAATCATCAACAAAACCAATGATTAAAATTATAAACAGCCCGATTATTGTATAATGTAAATCAGCAATAAGCCCAAATGAAAAAAGTAAAACTGTAAGTAAAAACGATATAAAAATATTTACTCCTCCTACATTGGGCACTAAACCCACATGCGATGTTCGTTTGTTGGGTTTTACAACAAAGTTTCTTTTTTTAGCGATATTAATAACCAAAGGCATGAAACATAACCCGATTAAAAAGGAAACTAAAATTGCAAGGGATGGATTATTATGTACTAAATTATTAATTTGCTCCATAATTTTAAATCAACTGAATTGTTTCAACGTTAGGATACATTATTACACATCAAGTCGCTCGTACTGAGAGTTCTTACTAATGAATTCAGGTACAATTTTTTTCATTATCGAAACTGTTGTGTAGCTCTTATTTAATTTGCAGAATCGTAACAATTCTTTTATTTGTTTTGATACTTCATCATAATCATACTGTTGAACTTTTGCAATGGTTATTTTTGGATTATGGGTTTGTGTTGTTATTTCTTTATTATTCAATAATTCTTCGTATAGTTTCTCGCCAGGGCGTAAGCCTGTAAATTCAATTTTAATATCTTTGTCAGGCACAAGACCGGCAAGCATTATCATTTTACGTGCGAGGTTCACTATTTTAACCGGTTTTCCCATGTCGAATAAATAAATTTCGCCGCCATTCCCCATAATGCAAGCTTCAAGCACAAGTCGGCAGGCTTCAGGAATTGTCATAAAATAACGTATAATTTCGGGATGAGTAACGGTAACAGGACCACCCTTTTCTATCTGACTTCTGAAAAGCGGTACTACTGAACCATTCGAACCTAAAACATTTCCAAAACGGGTAGTAATAAATTTAGTGGAACTATTGCCTTGTTCAGCTAATTTATTATTGAGTGACTGTACATAAATCTCAGCAATACGTTTGGATGCTCCCATAATGTTCGTAGGATTTACGGCTTTATCGGTAGATATCATTACAAAGCGTTTTACTTTGTATTTAACAGCCAAATCAGCAAGAATTTTTGTTCCTTCTACATTTGTTTCAACACTTTCAATAGGATATTCCTCCATTAATGGTACATGTTTATAAGCTGCAGCATGAAATATAAAATCGGGACGATACAAATCCATCATATATTCCATTCTATCATAGTTACGTACATTGCCAATAAATGTACTAAAATTCAGATTTGGGTACTTTTCGTCGAGTTCAAGTTTTAAATTGTGCAATGGGGTTTCTGCCTGATCGAGCAAAACAATTAATTTTGGATTATATTGAATTACCTGATTTGCTATTTCGCTTCCTATTGAACCTGCAGCACCTGTTATCAAAATTACTTTTTGTTCAAGTTCACGTGCCAGATTTTCGTTAGGGAGGTTAATTACAGGTCGGTCTAGTAAATCCTCAATCTGAACTGATTTTATTTGCTTAATAGAGGGCTGATCACCTTTCCACACACTCATGGGAGGCAAAGTTAGAATCGTGAGATTGAACTTAAGAAACATATCAAGATCAGTCTCGATATTCGTTTCCTGCATTTTATTTGGTGATACTATTATACTTCTGGCTTTTTTCAATACATATTTTTTAATATTATCCTCGCTCAGAAAATAAACTTTGACTCCCATTATTAGTTTTTCTGTAGCATTTTTATCATTATCAATAAATCCTGCGAGTTTGTATTTTGTTTCTCCTTGCTGGGTATTCAACATTTTGGCTATACCTACTGCGGGTTGAGATGTGCCAAATATCATAACAGGAATGATATTGCCTCGGCTTTGTGTCAGAAAATCAAAGAAGGTTTTTACAGTTAAACGTACTATAAAAAGTGGGACAAACGCAAGAAAAGCGTACAGGCTTAATGTTGTGTTATAAAAATAACAATTTCCTGAAGTACTACAAAACACATAACTCAAAACCAATAAAATGATCACATTAATGAAAACAGCCAGAACTAATTTTACCAAATCTACATATCCGGAATAACGTAACACACCCGAATAAGTATGAAATATCCAGAAAAAAACCATTTGAGCACCTGCAACTATCATCATTCTGATATAAAGAGGCATCAAAACAGGAGAATCTGTTTTTTTGAAAAACTCAACGGTAATGAGGTTTGCAATGAAGTATGCTGCAATAACTATTGAAATGTCAATAAATAATACTACCCAGCGTGGCAGATATTTAAAAGAAACCAAATGTGAAAAGATATCGGAATTTTTCAGGTTAATTTTATTTCCATTCATTTTTAATATAATTAATTTTGGAAGTATAAATTTGGGGTACAAAGATAATTTTAATAAATGAAAATAGTTTCCTTTATTTGTTAATTAATGCTTTCAATTCTCGAAAAATGCATATTTGAAACTTTGTTTTACTTTCAGTTGTTATTTAAATGACAGCAAAAAATAATTGGTTTACGAATATAATTTAAATATCTTTGCAAACTCATTTGCAAATTCCGGTAAAACAAATAAGCACTTTAGTTTTCTCAATAAACTAAAAAACAAATAATTATATTAAAAAATCAAAAGAAAAATGTCGGTACACAACGAAAATATAAGAAGGGTTACTACTCAAAGGCTTTTGGAAATGAAGCAGAGAGGTGAAAAAATCAGTATGTTAACTGCATACGATTACACAATGGGAAGAATTGTGGATAGTGCGGGTGTTGATATAATTTTGGTAGGTGACTCCGCTTCGAATGTAATGTGTGGTAATACTACCACTTTACCTATTACTCTGGATCAGATGATTTTTCTTGCAAAATCGGTTGTAAGAGGTGTAAAGCGTGCTCTTGTAGTAGTTGATATGCCTTTTGGCTCTTATCAGGGCAATTCGCGCGAAGCGATTGTATCTGCCATCAGAATTATGAAGGAAACGCATGGAGACTGTCTGAAACTTGAGGGTGGCGAAGAAGTGCTGGAATCGGTTAAACGCATTTTGAGTGCAGGAATTCCTGTTATGGGACACCTTGGATTAATGCCTCAATCGATTAACAAATTCGGCACATACACAGTTAGAGCTCGCGAACAAGCTGAAGCTGAAAAACTATTACGCGATGCACATTTACTTGAAGAAGCAGGATGTTTTGCACTGGTGCTCGAAAAAATACCTGCTAAACTTGCCGAAAAGGTGGCAAAGGAACTTACAATTCCTGTAATTGGTATCGGAGCAGGTGGAGGAGTTGATGGTCAGGTACTTGTAATACATGATATGCTTGGACTTACCAATGATTTTTCTCCACGTTTTCTCCGAAAATATGCCAATTTGGAAGAAACAATGCGAAATGCTGTTAGCAATTATGTAAAAGATGTAAAATCAAAGGATTTTCCGAACGAGACCGAACAATATTAATATAAATAAAGACAAAAAAACCGGCTGATATCAGTCGGTTTTATTTTTTTTAGCAAAACGTTGAAATATTATTATGTCCTCGTAACCGGTAGAAGTTTTTATCCACTTTTGCAGTATTGTAGAATTTTCATAACCTTCTTTTTCGAACATACTCCTGCTGGCAATATTTTGTGTAGAAATGTGACAATATAGCTGATGTAATTGAAGATAATTAAATACATAATCCTCTACAAGACGCAATGCCTGAGTAGCTAAACCATGACCCTGATAATTCTTGTCAACAAATAATCCAAGTGCAATACGGCTATTGAAAATATCATAATCGTATAAATCAACGGTTCCAACAGTTTGATTAATTTTCTTTTCTACGATCATTAACCTTAATTGTCTACTTTCGTAAATATCTTTATGAGTATCAATTATATATTGTTTTAAAGCAAACTTAGACAAAGGCTGACGGGTGTTGCCCACCAACCAAAGCTGTGGGTCGTTTTCCCAAATATAGAGCATTTCGAGGTCGTCAGGCTCTACGGCACGGAGCTTTAATATTTCGTTTTCAAGCAACAAAATTGTCAGAATTTTAATTTTAATAATGAAATTAATCACCGAAAAGAGTACTGAAAAAACCTTTTTTCTTTGGCGGATATTCACTCTGAACTTCAGTAGGAACCGGTTTAAGAGCTTGATCGGTGGCAATCATTTGATAAATAACTCCCCAATCAGGCAATCCTCCAAGGTTTCTGTCATCGATAAATAAATCTGCTTTCAGTTTACGTGGCTGTGTATCGCCGGGTATCACATCCGGATAATTAGAATTAACTGCATAAAATTCAAGTCCACGTTCACGGCAAAATTGCACAGCATCTTCCAGTTCCTGACCCTCACGCACTGTCCATAATATCAACAAATGCTGAAAATCGTCCTGTAATTTTTTTAAAGTAGTGATGGCAAACGGAATTTCTTTTCCAATTTTTGGATACTCATGGGTTACTATCGTGCCATCAAAATCAACTGCAATTATCATAATTATGTTGCTTTTTTCAAGTAAAATTTTCAAATATTTTCATCAACAATCTCTAAATCAGTTATAATTTTTACCTCCGAAGGTTTACAAAAAACCAAAGCAATAGAAGCAATACCGGCACAAAAAATCATAGATTGTGACTTCATTATATAGAAAAATAGAATTCCCAGAACTACACCTGCACCAATTACAATGATTCGAATTACACCGGCTTTTCTGTATTTTTCGAGTTTGTAATTTATATCTTCAGAAACTCTTAATTTCTTCAGAAAAATATTGAATGAAGCAAGTGCAAAAGGTACTGATCCAATAATAAAAACTATCAGAATTGCAGAAATTGAAATTCCGGGTTGGGTAAGCGGATCAATAAAACTGTTTTGTAAAATATAATAACCAGCTAATGCTGCAATAAAAGAAGCAACAAACATACTATAATATGCTAAAGAAAGTGATTTCTGCACCTTTTTCATTTGCAAACTTACTTTACTGCTTTCTTTTCGATTATTTAATTCCATTCGATATTTTTTTTAACTGATTAATATAGTGTGAATTATTTAAACGTAACATTAAAATCCATTCTATTCAAAATAGAGCGACCAAGTGTAACTTCATCAGCATATTCGAGCTCATCGCCTACCGCGACGCCTCTGGCAATGGCAGAAACTTTGATATTAAAAGGTTCAAGTTTTCGATAAATGTAAAAATTAGTTGTATCACCTTCCATAGTTGCACTTAGTGCAAGTATTACTTCCCTGACATTTCCTGACTTTACTCTTTCAATCAAACTGTCAATTTGAAGGTCGGAAGGCCCAATCCCTTCCATTGGCGAAATAATACCCCCAAGTACATGATACAATCCTTTGTATTGCTGTGTATTTTCTATAGACATTACATCTCTTATATTCTCGACTACACATACTGTTTGAGCATCGCGCGATGGGTTGGAACAAATGCTGCAAACATCAGTATCAGAAATATTATAGCAAACACGACAATACACTATCTCCTTTCTCAAACGAATCATAGCATTTCCAAACAATTCAACTTCTTGCTCATTTTGTTTAAGCAAGTGCAAAGCAAGCCTTAATGCAGTTTTTCGTCCAATTCCGGGAAGCTTCGAAAATTCATGAACCGCATTTTCAAGCAGTGTCGATGGTAATTCATTATGTATCATTAGATTTCTTCAACCGTTCACTAATGATGCAAAAATACAACAAATTCGTCGATTTTGCACTAAAACTATGTAAACTGAATTTGATGGGAGTTTCAGAGTTTCAGGTTTATAAAGTTCATAGAGTTCATACGGTTAATAAAGTAGGAAGACCTACTCACTTTAACCTTTTAATTTACAAGAAGTTTCCTTGTTCCTTGTCCCTTCGTTACCTTGTTTACTCGTTTACTCGTTTACTCGTAACTAATAAATTATCTTTTTTTTGTACTTTTGCCCAAACCAAAACTTTATTTTCATGACCGGAATTATTATTCTGACAATAATTGCCATTTATTTTTTGACTTTGTTATCCATTTCGTTCATCACCGGACGTAAAAGCACTGACAATGAATCTTTTTTTCTTGGACAAAAGAAATCTCCTTGGTGGATAGTGGCTATTGGTATGGTGGGTTCATCAATTTCCGGGGTGAGTTTCGTATCCGTGCCTGGCATGGTGCGAGGGATTGATTTTAGTTATATGCAAACTGTCTTCGGTTTTTTTTTCGGTTATCTGTTTATTGCCGGCATATTACTCCCCTTGTATTATCGACTTAACCTTACTACAATATATACCTACCTTGAAAAACGTTTTGGAAAAAATGCATACAAAACCGGAGCGTGGTTCTTTCTGATTTCGAAAACGATAGGAGCTGCTGCCCGTTTGTACGTGGTAACACTTATTTTGCAAACCTTGGTTTTCGATGCATGGAATGTTCCCTACTTTGTTACCATTAGCGGAACTTTACTTTTAATTTGGCTTTATACTTTCCGAAGCGGTATTAAAACAATTGTTTGGACAGACACACTGCAAACATTGGTTATGATAACTACACTCGGACTGATTATTTTTGAAGTAACAAGGCAATTAGGTTTCAGTTTGCCGGAACTTGCCCGAACGCTTGCAGCAAGTGATAAAACACGTATTTTCATTTTCGATGATTGGCATACGAAACAAAATTTTTTTAAACAGTTTTTCAGTGGAATTTTTATTGCCATTGTCATGACCGGACTCGATCAGGACATGATGCAAAAAAATTTATCGTGCAAAAATGTGAACGATGCCCGCAAAAACATGTATTGGTACGGTTTCACTTTTATACCGGTAAACTTTCTTTTTCTTACACTTGGGGCTTTACTTCTTATGCTTGCCCGGCAAAAAGGGATACCATTGCCTGTCATGTCCGATGAAATTCTGCCTCTTTTTGCTACTTCATATTTAGGAAAATATGTACTTGTTTTATTTACTTTAGGTATAATTGCTGCTGCTTTTTCAAGTGCCGATTCTGCACTAACGGCTCTTACTACATCGTTTACAATTGATATTCTTGATGTTAAACATAAGTCTGAAAATGAGGCTAAACGTACAAGACTAAAAGTTCATTTTGGTATTGCCTTGCTTTTTATTCTGATAATTTATGTTTTTAAATTAGTAAACAACCGTAGTGTAATAGATGCCATTTATGTAATTGCTTCTTATACATACGGTCCGTTGTTGGGAATGTTTACTTTCGGGCTTTTTACTAAACTCAATACAAGTGACAAAACAATCCCTTATATCGCTGTTTTTTCTCCCATTGCATGTGCTTTGCTCGATTACGGATCAAAAAAAATATTTGGATATGCTTTTGGATATGAACTACTCATGCTCAATGGTGCCATAACTTTTGCAGGAATGTATTTGTTTAGAACAAAGAGCTAAGAATTAAGAATAAAGATTATTTCAGCCAACCAGCCTGACAACAGACAGTGCTAATATATAAATACAGATTATTTTTAGTCGAAGGCTAATGTCAACGAAGATAATATCAGCGAAGCTAACATCAACGCAGTTTACATAAGCGAATCTAACATCAACACAATAATATCAACGTAGTTAACATCAGGAGTTAATATAAATAAAAATATGGAAATAAAATCAGCCGAATTTGTAATAAGCAATACTGACTATAAAAAATGTCCGGAAGGTAATATGCCGGAGTATGCATTTATCGGGCGATCGAATGTAGGAAAATCATCGTTGATTAATATGTTAACCAATCGCAAAGGTTTGGCCATGACCTCATCGAAACCGGGTAAAACACTGCTTATCAATCATTTTATCATAAACAATCAGTGGTATTTGGTTGACTTACCGGGCTATGGTTATGCCACAGCAGGGAAAAGCACCCGCGAACGATTGAAAACTATTATTGAAAGCTATATACTTTACCGCGAACAACTTACTTGTTTGTTCGTACTAATTGATGCACGGCACGAACCGCAACAAATTGACCTTGAATTTATGGAATGGCTGGGCAAAAACGGCATTCCGTTTGCCATTGTTTTTACTAAAGCAGATAAACTTTCCGGTAGCAAACTTAACATGAACATTGAAAATTACCGGCAAAAATTACTCGAAGTTTGGGAAGAATTGCCACCATTTTTTATTACATCATCTGAAAAACGAATCGGACGCGATGAATTACTAAATTATATTGAAGAAATTAATAAGAGTGTAGGGTAAAAGGAATATATTGCAAAATTATCTAATTTTTTTACAGTCATTGAATGTTGTTATAACTGTAACAAACGTTTGCACAACTAATTTCTTAATTTCGTGTAAGCATCATTTTCTTTTCTGTATAAAAAAGTATAAACTTGCAGAAGAATACTGTTTTTTTATCTCATATGATTTAATTATTGATGAATTAAACCAAAATTAAATACCATAAAACATGTTAGAAATTCAAAAGAAAATGACCAATGCATTCTATGCATTGCTGAGTTTACCTGCTACTGCAATGGGATTTGCCCTTTCGGTACAAATTTCTGCTTTAAGTTGGATACTATCAACCAAATACGGGCTTGATATTCACGAAATTGGCATAGTTTGGGCTGCCGGACCTATTGCCGGTATTATTGCACAACCCATTGTTGGAGCATTGTCAGACAATATGTGGTTTATGGGCGGACGACGCCGACCCTGGATTGTAATTGGTGGAATTCTTGCTGCGTTAATGATGCTTGCTTTACCAAATTTGGAAGTTATCCAGAAAATTTTTGTTGGTGGCGACAATCCCCAAGCCGGCTTGCTTTCAATTGCAGTAATTGTTGCACTTACTTTTGACTTATCCATCAACGTTAGTTTTAATCCTACCCGTTCGCTCGTAGCCGACTGTACTACTTACGAACAACGTAGCAAAGGTTACACATGGATGCAAACTGTTTCAGGTAGTTTTGGGGTACTGGCTTATCTCATTGGAGGAATTTTTGGGAATATTTTTCTGATTTACTTCGGAATAATTATCGCTTTACTGGCTACAATTATTCCTGCATTTCTTATCAAGGAACCTCGTGAATTAAAAAATGCCGAGAATGAAAAAGCTGCTGCCGGTTCGAAATCATCAGCAAAGGACGTTATCGAATCATTGTTACCGTTAACAGGTTTTATACTTTATGGTATTTACGTTATTTTCGGAAAGTTATTTGGCTTACATATAGATATTTACATAAATATCTTTGGTTATAACTTAGGTGTAGTCGAATTCGTATCTGTATTACTTATTATACTAAGTGCAATTACAGTTTTGTTGAATCTTACAAAATCGAATACGAAAAGTAATGAATTTCAGAAGGTTTTACTCGCACATTCGTTTACATGGATCGGTGTTCAAACCATGTTTATTTATGCATTTTTTTATTTAACTGAAGTGCTGCAACTGGGCGATAACGCCGGAAAAACAAATTCAATCGCATTTTTCATTCTCAGTTTGGTAAGTGCTGTGCTTCCGGTTTTGGTTTTAAACGGATTTGCAAAACGAATAGGGATGGTTCGAACCCATTTTATATGTATTTTCATAATGGCATTAGGTTATGCAGGAATTGTATTTTTAGGAAAATCAGTAATTATTTATTATTTGCTGATTGCAATTGCCGGTATCGGTTGGGGTTCTGTTGTTTCACTGCCATTCGCCATTATGAGCGAAAAAGTGGATCAAACAAAAATGGGATTATTCATGGGAATTTTCAATCTATCGGTTGTACTACCACAACTTGTTGCAAGTTTTAAAATGGGCGAAGTAGTGAATGCTTCAACCGATAAAACTGTTGTGTTTATAATTTGTGCCGTTACTCTACTAATTTCCGGCATTTTGTGGTTGTTCGTGAAAAATGATAAATAGAAATATTACAGTGAATTAAAAGCTTTTCTTAGTTTTAATTAAAGTTGATTTATTCTCCTGTTGATTTTGTAGGTTTTTACACAGCAAATTTTCTGTGTATCTTTGCAAAATCAACAGGTTTTTTTATGATGAAATTCTTTTTCCGGATAACTGTTTCGTTAGTATTGTTTTTCTCATCATGCGTACAAAAAAACAGTACGCATAACCACAATCAGGCTGCAAACGACTCGTTAAAGTTGGTTTATGCTGAAGGTTTCGACATTTATTATTACACTGATTATAAAGAAATTGTAGTTTACAATCCCTGGGTAAAAAACACTGTACTTGCTCGTTATTATCTTGTAAACAACAATAAGCCTATTAAAACTCCCGCTGAAGGAATTAAAATAAAAATTCCGATACAATCAATTGCGATTACTTCGGTAACACAAAGCGGATTTCTTGAAATGATAAACGAACTTAAAACGGTAACGGGTGTTAGTTCGCCACATTTATTTTACAATAAAATTATTGCTGAAAACATTAAAGCAGGCAATATTGCTGATTTGGGAGAAGCTTTCAGTTTGAATCTTGAAAAAACTTTGCAATTGAAACCTGACATTGTTATGATGAGTGGTTACAACCAAAACGACCCTTATGCCCAGCGAGTTCAAAATGCCGGTGTTTCGGTGGTTTATAATAACGAATGGATGGAAACATCGTTATTGGCACGAGCCGAATGGATAAAATTTGTTGCTGCATTTTACGATAAAGAAGCATTTGCCGACAGTATTTTTAATGTGATTAATAATAATTACATTGCAGCTAAGCAAAAAGCACAGAACGTTAAAAACAAACCAACAATAATGTCGGGATCAAACTACAGAGGCACTTGGTATGTTCCAGCGGGAAAAAATTTTATCGCCAAACTTTATGCTGACGCTGGAGGAGCGTATTTCTATGAAAATGACACCACCAAAGGTAGTCTGCCATTAAATTTTGAAACCGCTGTAAAGAACTTTTCAACCACCGATGTTTGGCTGAGTTGCAACTTTAACAGTATTGAAGAATTGCTCAAAACTGATTCAAAACATAATTTATTCAATCCGGTAAAAAAAGGCAAGGTTTATAATTTCAATAAAAAAATGTTACCATCCGGTGCCAACGATTTTTGGGAAAGCGCGGTTGTTCGTCCTGATATTTTACTCACTGATGTAATTTCAGTTTTGCATCCTGAGATATTACCCAATTACGAAACAATATATATCAACAAACTAAAATAATTTCCTGAGAATTTTGAGTCGGAAAAATTTTATATTATGCACTTCACTTGTATTATTGACTGTAATACTTTTTCTGATTGATTTGGCTCTCGGAAGTATTAAAATTTCCTTTTCTGAAATTTTTAAAATATTTATTGGAAATTCAGAACAAGGAATTAATTATGATGTTATACTAAATTTTCGTTTACCAAAAGCAATTACTGCAATAATAGCTGGAGCTTCGTTATCGGTTGCGGGATTGTTAATGCAAACACTTTTCCGGAATCCGCTTGCCGATCCGTATATTCTTGGAGTAAGCTCCGGAGCAAGTTTGGGTGTGGCTTTTATAACAATGGCTTCGGGTGTTTTACCTGCTGTTTTGATCGATGGTGGCTGGTCGATGGTGCTTGCAGCAGTGCTTGGAGCCGCTTTTTTACTTGTTTTAGTACTGATAGTTTCATTTCGCATACAAAGTGCCGTTTCGCTTCTTATTGTTGGCATAATGTTTGGCACTATAGCAGGTTCTGTAGTAAGTATTCTGCAAAATTTCAGTAATCCTGATGCAGTTAAACTCTTCGTAATGTGGACTTTCGGAAGTTTAAGCTCGGTTACATGGACTTATATGCAGGCATTAATTCCTGTTTCTGCAGTCGGTATAGCTATAGCGTTTTACCTGCAGAAAAATCTTGATGCACTGCTGCTTGGCGAAAATTATGCGCAAGGTTTAGGAGTTTCTGTTATACGAACTCGGTTTTGGATAGTAATTGCCACAGGCTTGCTTGCAGGTGGCATTACTGCCTTTACCGGGCCTATCGCATTCGTTGGAGTAGCTGTTCCGCATATTGCACGTGGAGTTTTTCGCACCTCAAGCCATAAAATTTTATTGCCGGGTACACTTCTAACCGGTGCTTCACTCCTACTTGTTTGCGATATTGTTTCTCAAATTCCTACCTACACACTACCAATAAATACCATCAGTTCATTGTTTGGAGCCCCTGTTATACTTTGGATTATTCTGAAAAGAAAATAATTTTTTTCGTTTTAACAATCAAGCTTTAAATGACTTAACATAAATAAGCATTTAGAATAAAAATAAATATGATATTTTATACAATCATAATTGTCTAAATCATTACATTTGCAACTATAATTAAAAAATTTAAATATAAATAATATGAAAAATAACTATCTGCTTATTACAATTCTGTTTATGATTTTTGTAACAACTTCCTGTAAAGTTCACGATGGTCTAACCCGCAACGAAAATCAACATCAAACACAAATTGTATTAAGTGAAAAAAACTACCGCATTATAAAATATGTGGAAGGCGATGCCACTGCACGTTATTATTTTGGCATTGGCGGCGGCAGCAGTAAAAGAGGTTTGCTGGCGCGGGCACGCCAGAATATGCTGAGAAACGCCGGACTTATCGGAACATCGAGAGCTGTGATAAACGAAACTGTAGAAACGCAATACCGTCAGGTATTTTTTATGACAGAAGTACGCTACATTGTATCAGCTTATGTTGTTGAATTTTACAATCCAGAAA
The DNA here is from genome assembly GCA_964396515.1 of uncultured Paludibacter sp. Classification (GTDB taxonomy): domain Bacteria; phylum Bacteroidota; class Bacteroidia; order Bacteroidales; family Paludibacteraceae; genus Paludibacter. Next base: position 1,412 of record CAYNGF010000071.1, on the reverse strand, counting down.
CGGGAACCACACCTGCTACTGAAGAAAGTGTTTATGTGCTCGATGAAATGCAACCTTCACCTACCGAAACCAAGAAAGGTATTACCGCCGGAGTTACAAGTAATTCTTTTGGATTTCATGTGGGATATATGTGGGAATTCTCCAAACCAAACTATAATCTTTTATTTTGGAGTACTCAGATAAATCTTTCAAATCTGAATACAGTATTTGACCATGAATATACTAAAGTAATTGAAAACAATCTCGCCATTGAAGTTCCATTTTTATTGGGCATAAAATTACCTATCGGTAAAAAAAATCAGTGGTTTTTAAAAGGTGGTCCAACTATTGGTATACTATTCAACTTAAATAGTTTTGAAACATTTAATTATGGCTCGGTTCCTTTTATTGGCGGTGAACTTTACAGCGGTTTTCAGTTTGGCAAACATTGGCAGGTGGGTTTAGGACATAGATGGAATATTGGTTATTACGATTATGATTATACGAAACTATCGCTCAACTATTTGTTTTAGAGTATAAGGCTGCCGGAGGATGAGCAGCCTTTTTAAAGTTTTACTATTGACAAAATCGACATAAGGAAAGAATAAAAAAGCGCTTAGAATTCTAAAATTTCAGTATATACAACAAAATCTTTCTATTTTTGCAGGTGATAAAATACAATTAACTGAACGGCTTTTTCAGATTCAACATGAAACATCGTCCACATCTGCTTTTTACTGTTTACCAGTGGTTAATTGCATTCCCTTTAATGCTAATTGCCACAATTATCACGGCTTTGCTAACCATATTATTATCGCCTTTATTCCCCAACAATCAGTTGTCATATTATCCGGCACGTTATTGGGCAAAATTTATTTGTCTGATTTGTTTTGTGAAGGTAAAAATCAACAGTCTTGATAAACTCAGCCCCAAAGATTCTTATGTAATTGTAATGAATCATCAAAGTATATTTGATATTTTTGTGATTTATGGCTGGTTGCCGATGATTTTCAAATGGATGATGAAAGCAGAAATCAGAAAAATACCATTTGTAGGTCAAGCTTGTAATGCAGCTGGACACATTTTCATCGATCGGAAAAATCCACTTTCGGCGAAGAACAGTTTAACAAAGGCAGCAAAACAACTTCAAAACGGAGTGTCTGTAGTAATTTTCCCCGAAGGTACTCGCACTAAAACAGGTGCGATGGGAATATTTAAAAAAGGAGCCTTTTTACTCTCAAAAGAATTACAATTACCTATTTTACCTATAACATTACGTGGAAGTTTCGAACGAATAACTCGTAATACTTTTTTGATAACACCCGGAACTATTGAAGTGACCATACATAATCCAGTGTGCGTTACCTCCGAAACAGATATAAATATACTTTTGAAAGAAACCTACCAAACCATACAAAATTCATTGTTATAAA
>CAYNGF010000070.1:0-18442 GCA_964396515.1 uncultured Paludibacter sp. | reverse complement strand
TCCAGTTCGAATCTTTTCCCCAATATTGCCAATCCTGAATTATGCCATCAATCGGAACTTTCAATTCGCGGTATTTTTTTAAAACTTCGAGCGTTTCAAACTGATTTTTGTAGCGCTCGCGCGATTGCATGTAACCAAAACCCCACAAAGGCAGCATTGGAACATTTCCTGTAAGTTCGCGCATTTGTTTAATAACACCTTCGGGATTTTCACCAAACATAAAATAATAATCGGCTAAATCACCCAACGATTCGAGCGATAATTCCTGCGCGTTGTCGTTGAAAGTTACAGGGGCATAATTATCCCAAAATACGCCATATCCTTTCGATGACTGAAAAAACGGGATAGCGATTTTCATATTCTCATTTTTTAAGACTATGTGTTGCCCGCGCTGATTCAGTTTTCCGTTCTGAATTTGTCCTAAACCGTAAATTGCTTCATTTTTTTCGGGCATAAATGCCTGCCGAACAGTGTATGAATTTTTCTTCACATCCATTGTTGGCGTAAATTGTGTACCATAATCCTTTTCGGTAAACAGCATTTTGTCTGATTTGTCGAAAAATGAAACACTTCCGGTCAAGGTATTGTATTGAACTTTCAGTTTATCACTCTCGAGATTAATATGTAATCCTTTTTCTGAAAAAGTAAGGTTACTTTTCTCGGCTGTTTTTACAACAGACAAACTGTTTTTATTTAATTTCTCATTTTCGGGATATTTTACCACGCGCACAATTTGCGGGCTGAAAAAGGTAATTTCCACATTCATACCTTGTACGTTGGTTTTAATACCATTGTCAGTTTTTTGATAATCGGCAGCTGAAACCAAAAAAGAAATGAACAAAATAAATAGAAATAAAACACTGATTTTTTTCATGCCGAATATTTATTTAATCTGTAAATTTGCAATTGAAATATCGTATAATTTGTTGAAAACCTAATCTTATTTATCAAATACATAAAGTCATCGTAATGCAAAGTTAAAAAAATCGTATTTGCCTCAAGCCCATAAATCGTTCAATAAAGGGGATGTTTTTGTAAATAAAGTAACACATTTTTTATTGTTCATTAAAAACCAATAATTTTGTCGCCTGGATTTTTAATCAATGCCAGTTTTATCTCCCTTTTTTAATTTATTTTCAACCCTAAGCAGTTATTTTCGATGTAAATTTGTAAAATGAAATTTTTCATTTTAAACATCTCTGAATCATGAAAACAAAAATATCCTTTACAATAATAATTGTTTTGTTAATAATGTTTGCTCAGTACATTATTGCTCAAAACACTTATCTTGAAATAATAAAAACGGACAATTCTCAAAAAAAAATAGAATTAAGCATTCTGAATAAAATAACTTTCAATTCTTCTGACTTAATTCTCAATTATTCTGCTGGTCAGGATGAATCTGTTCCAAAAACTGAAATCAGAAAAATTGTTTTCGGTACTACTACAGGAGTTCAAAACGCTTTTAATGGTAATTTTAAGGCCTTGCCAAATCCTGCAAAAAACTTCATAATTCTCATGAATTTACCTGAAGGAGCATATAACGTAACTATATATTCAATTACCGGTTCACAAATTTTCAGTATTAAAACCACGTCTATATTAAATTCTATAGATATCAGTTCATTGAAAACCGGAATATATATATTAAAAGCCAATAACTACGTTACAAAATTTACCAAAGAATGAAAACAAGATTATTTTTCTTATTATTGATATCCGTAGTAATATTTTTACATGCACAACAAACTGTAAATTTATTCAAATCGAATCTTTCGGTTTCAAACCTTTCAGTTTCAAATATCGACAGCATAAAATTCAGTAATAATTTTATGTTTTTTGATATTTATAAAAATAATTCCGTAGAAATTAGCCTTGATATTCTCAATATCGACAGTATTACATTTTCAGATGGAATTCCTACTGATTTGCCTGCGATTAATAATCCTGAAATTTCGGGAATTTTAAATACTACAGCACTATGCCGTTTTACTGTTAACTCAACAGGTGGAACATCTATAACTGAAAAAGGTATCTGCTGGAGCATAAACGAAAATCCGACCATAAATGACAATAAAATTGTATCAACTTCATTATTAGCAACTTCAGAAATAAAAATAAGTGGGTTAACTGCTCAAACAACCTATTTTATACGTGCTTATGCCATTAATAATTCCGGTATCAGTTATAGCAATCAGATACAGTTTACTACTAATAACTTTACAATACCTACTGTAAAAACTTTATCAGCAACATACAACGCCAGCACAAACAAAATTAATTGCGTTGTAAATATTTCAAGTAATGGCGGGTGTGCGCTTATTGAAAGAGGTGTTTGCTGGTCCACAAAACCAAACCCAACTATTGCTGATTCAAAATTTTCAAGTGGAATAACCGTTGGACAGTTTTATGGCTTGATTTCTGATGTTAACATCAACAATAAGTATTACATTCGCGGTTATGCTACAAACTGCATAGGAACTGCTTATGGCGAAGAACTTACCGTGCAAGTGTTAATGGGAAACATAACGTACTCCATACAAGCCGGACTCGAGACTTCAGAACCCACTTATTATAAACTAATTAAACAAGCTATGGACAGCGCCTGCTGGTATTATAACAGATATACTAACTTCAGAGGAAATATTTATGTTTACTATAATTCCGGAATACCAACGGCTCAGGCATCGTACCACGGCTCAATTGGGTTTGGACCTAATACTTCATACATGTGGGTTGGCACTGCCATGCATGAAATAGCTCATTTTGTAGGCTCCGGCACAAGGTGGGAATGGCAAAGTAAACTTTCAGGCGGTATATGGACTGGAAAAACAGCTTCCGACTTGTTAAAATCATGGACAGGAGAAGTGCTGAAAGGTGACAACAATTCCAACCCGATTCATTTCTGGCCTTACGGTATAAATTATAAAACTGAAATAACGAACCTCGGAAGTATTGCCAATCAACAACAGGCATTAATGCGCCATTGCCTTTTGGTGAAAGCAATGGTTGTGGACGATGCGGGCATACCAAATTCATGGTAAACAACCTTTTCTCTACACAATAAGCTTTATAAGTTGGATTATAAAAACTTAACTACATAAATGTAGAAAGTTTATGAATTTTCACGTAAATGTAAAGCACATTAAGTTTTGAAAGTTCAATTAATTCTTCTTTAATATGGAGTGAATAGTTAGAACCATGTGTTATTACTTTATGTTACTCTCTTAAAAACTTACTTTTCAAAAAAATTAAAAATCTACTAATGAATTTTTCGAAAAAAATTTTTTCATTATTTTCTTTGCTAATAATATTTCATACTTCCTATGCGCAATTACCACAATTACATTATAAGTTTCAGTATAAACAAAATACAGATTCAATAGAAGATATGAGTGGAAATAACTTTTTGGGCTTACTGAAAGCAACAGCAAAAGTAACTAAACTTGGAAGCTACGGGATACTTGAAACAGGAAGTAATTCAGGTTATCTTGATATGGGAGCAAAAACCGGTAACTTGATAAAAAATCTGAACAGTTTCACCATAAGTACGTATCTTTATATTCATCCTTCGCTGAATTTAAGTGCAAACGGTAATTTTGTATGGTGTTTTTCAAATGCAGAAAATATTCTTACATCACCCATCGGTTGTATGTTTTATTCTGCAAAAAATTCACGTTATGCTATATCACTCACCAATTACTCCGCCGAAAGACAAGTTAATATAAATTCTGCATCTGAAAAAGGTGCATGGCATCATATTGTTTACAGACAGGAAGGTTCAAACGCTGAGATTTTTATTGATGGTATTTCACGTAAAACGGGTTCGATAAGTTTAAATCCTGCCTCACTCGGTACTACTTCATTCAACTATTTAGCACGTTCATGTTATGCCGGAGACCAATACATGAACAATTGCCGTTATGCCGACTTCAGAATTTACAACACAGCTTTGTCCAACAATATGATTTCTACTCTTGGCAACGACAGACAGAAGCTTGACACGCTCACATTTAATAGTTTGGTTGACAGCGCTATTAATTTTACCTCAAAAATTAACTTCCTCAATGTTACAACAAACATTTCATTACCTGACAATTACGATAATGAAGTAGCAATAAACTGGTTAAGTTCGAATCAAAGTTATTTAAGTAACAACGGCATAATTACGCGTCCTTTAAAAGGTTCTCCCGATACCACTGTAACACTAACCGCCACTTTTACAAAAAGTTTTGTAACAAAAACCAAACAATATCAGGTTACTATTTTAGCGCAATATTCCGACTTACAAAGTGTGAAAGCCGATTCAGCCAATTTAGTAATTACTGGTAATATTCATAATTTACGTTCGTCCTTAAATTTGCCTACAACCGGAATAGAAGGTGCCACTATTATATGGAATTCATCCGATACAAAATTTTTATCCAATTCAGGTAATATCGTTTCCCGACCCGCAAAAGGAACAGGAAAACAAAAAATTACCTTAACAGCCACGATTACAAAAGGTATAGTGTCAGTTAAAAAATATTTTGATATCTACATTGCAGAAGATGAAGGATTTGCAGGTTATTTGTTTACCTATTTTACAGGAAATTCAAAAAGTCAGGAAGCCATTCGTTTTGCCATCAGTGACGATGGTCTGGTATATACAGCTCTGAATAACAACCAACCTGTTATCTCCTCAGCAACCATAAGTAATACCGGCGGTGTTCGCGATCCGCATATTTTACGTGATGAAAATGGGTGGTTTTATATGGTAGTAACCGATATGGTTTCTGCCAATGGGTGGAATTCAAATAGAGGAATTGTATTATTAAAATCACGAGACTTAATAACGTGGACATCAGCAAAAATAAACATTCCCACTGAGTTTCCTGCTGAATTTGCCGATGTTGACAGAGTTTGGGCGCCTCAAACTATTTACGACCCTAAAAATGGAAAATTCATGGTTTACTTCTCCATGCGTAAGGGTTCGTCAGACTACGATAAAATTTATTACAGCTATACCAACGATGATTTCACAAAACTCGAAACGGTTCCAAAACAACTCTTTTTTAACCCAGCAGGTACTGCTTGTATCGATGGCGACATTATTGAAAAAGATGGTCAATTTCATCTCTTTTTTAAAACCGAAGGTTCGGGCAACGGTATTAAAAAAGCAGTTTCGGACAAACTTACAGCGGGGTATGTTTTATTAGATAAATACCTGGATCAGAATGCAAATGCTGTGGAAGGTGGCTGTGTTTTTCGGTTGTACAATACTGACGAATATATCCTAATGTACGATGTTTATACCTCCGGATATTATGAATTCACAAAAAGCTCTGATCTCGAAAACTTTACGGTTATTAGCGGAAATTCATTCGACTTTTCACCCCGTCACGGAACGATTATTCCTATAACAGCTGTAGAAATGCAGGCATTGAAAGAAAAATGGATGAATACCAACGTAAAAAGTTTTACAGAATCAAAAGTAAACATTTATCCAAACCCGGCAAATGATTTTATTGAAATTGAAGTTGAAAAATTAAATCCTTCAAAATCCTTTATAAACATTTATGATATTGTAGGAAAGAATTTGATAAAAACACAAATAACCGATTTCAAAAACGTTATTGATATTACGAAATTGCCAGCAGGTATTTACTTTGCCGAAGTTTCAATGGAGGGGAATAAAACTGTTTTTCAAAAATTCATTAAGCAATAAGCATAAAACCGGAATTTTATATTTTTTAGATCCAATACAATCCTTTTTGATTTCGGAATAAATCTGAAATGTAACTGCTATCTTCTTTATCATAGAGGTTCTAGAGTTTTCACATTAATTCTTTTAATCTTTCAAATCCACCTCTTCTGACAGCAGACTTGCTGAATACTTTATTAAATCTTTCTTTTGTAAGCAGTTTCCAGTCCTGTTTAGTCCATTCAAATATTTCCGGAGTGGGATTTAATTCTTTGTGAACGTGTTGTTTGGAATGTTTAATGTTCCACGGACAAATTTCGGCACAAATATCGCAACCTTTCACATAACCTGAGAGATTTAGTTTTGAAGTTTCAGATATTTTACTTTTGGTTTCAAGTGTAAAGTAAGAAATACAACTGCGTGCATCTAACACTCCATAATTAAGGGCTTTGGTTGGACAGGTTTGAATACATCGGGTACAGCTTCCACATCGGTTTTCCATAGGCTTATCATAAGTCATTTCTTTATTGATAAGCAATACACCAATATAACAAAACGAACCTAAAACTGGTGAAATCAGCAATTTATTTTTACCGATCCAACCTAATCCGGCTTGTTGAGCAAATGATTTTTCGGCGAATGGAGCAGAATCGACAAATAAATGTTGTACTTCATCGTTAAAACAATCATCGCCGTATTCTTCACGTATAGCTTTTTCCAGTCGATGGAGTTTTTGTTTGATTGTAATATGATAATCAACCTCAGGCCACGCATAACGTGCAATTTTGGGAGCTCCGGGTGGTTGTTTTTCAACTGTAAAGTAATTGGTAAGCGTAACAATAACGGATTTACATCCCGGAACCATAAGAGCAGGATTAAATCTTTTTTCAAAATTTCTTACCAAATAAAGCATATCGCCATACATCCCATTTTCGAGCCAGGTTTTCATATACGCTTTATCAGCAGTTAGCTCCCTAGCTGCTGCAATACCACAAGCATCGAAACCAAGCGTCAGTGCAGTATGCTTTATGAAATTATGCATGAAATTTCAGTTAATAGAAATCAATGAAATGGCGATTTGGAAATTGCTCTACCCGATGTAATGAGCCATTTAGAACATAGTTTCTTTCGGGAAATTACAGCAACTTTTGAATTTCTTTGTCAATTTCTTTAAAGTCAAAAAATCTACCTACAATATCACCTTTACGGTTTATCAGGAAAATGGTTGGCAAATTTAACACATTATAATTTCTGGCAAAAACACCTGATTCGTCACGTACACAAATCCATGGAATATTTTCTACAGAACTTTCCCAAAGGATTTTATTTCGGTCAATAGAAACCTGATATATCTCAAGCCCTTTAGTATGATATTTATTATAAAGCTCGCGTAATTCGAAAGTGTAAGGTACACTTTTATCACTTTCATAAACTGAGAAATCCACCAGTATAACTTTTCCTTCCAGGGCAGAAAGACGCTGACTGATACCATTTTTATCGTTCAATTCTATATCGATATAACCTTTCCCTTCACTTTCAATTACATCGCGCCATGCCTGTCTTTGCTTCTCTTGTCTTTCTGCTTTTATAGCATCCATCACCCAATTATACAAATTTTTGGTTCGTTCATAATCAGGCATATAAGTATTCCACGAGGTTGCTACTGCAGCACAATAAGGTTTATCGGCACTTTCGAAAGGTGAAAAAATATAGGCATTATTAACTTGCTGATAAATAGCAAAATAAGCTGCAGTTGAGCGAGGATTCTGAAGTATTATTTTACGGGCTTTTTCTTTGTGAACTTCAATACTTGCTTCAATATCAGCAATTAAGTTGTTTCGTTCTTCTAATGTCATTCCGGGTTTCAACTGATTGGCTTTACGTTGAATTTCACTAACCGATAGTCGTAAATCTTTAATCTGGCTACTTTCAAATGAACCTTGAATTTTGTAACCGGTCGAAAAATTTTGTTTAGAGGCTTCTATCAGAATATTTTCAGTTGAATCCACTGCAAAATTGATCATTCTGTTATCTAAACGCAGGCGATAAAAATCAGGATAATAGGGCTTTTTAGCAGAGAATCTGAATTTTCCTTTCGAACCAAGTTTAACCGAATCTATTAAAGTGGTTTTCAGCAAGCCTGTATGTTCAAAATAGAGAATATCGCCTTGAGCATCGTTTACAATACCTTCAATAGTAAATTTATTATTATTACAACTTGTTAAAACGATTAGCAAAAAAGGAATATAAAAACGAAATTTCATGATATGTAAATTTATATTGATAAAACCTGGATTTTATGTTCTTATTCAATGAACTTGATGCAATTCTACTTCATTAGTATCAATTTCCTCTTCACCACACGCTATGCATTTAAGCATTAATCTTTTCACTATCAATATAAAGAAACCTGTAAGTATTAGGTTCAATACAATTGTTAAAACAGATATCGCAAGTAGTGGACCTCCAATATTATAACCAATGGCAATAAAAATAATACCTGCTCCTACTTCACCACGGGTGAACATACCGATTGAGAGCGCCAGACGCTCACGCAAACTTCTTTCACGGTAAAAAAACATAGGTACCATCTTACCAAGATTTGAAAGTGCCGAAACCACTATTACATGTATTGCTATTTCGCCCCAAGTCAATGATGGCATAATTTGTTCGTTAGAGCTTTCGGACAATCCATTCATTTGACCAAAGAACACAGGCATACTTAAACCTACCAGAAACATAAAAATATATGATATCATGGAAGCTGCATTTAGATCAATTTTTCTTTCATGGTGACTGGTTTTAATAATCATTCCGAGAATAAATGCAGGTAAAAGTACTTCGATATGTACTCCCTTTTCGGAAATGATCAATGAAGTACGATAAATAAATTCACTTATGCCAACGATCACCACAGCATAACCAAGTATCTGATACCATTTTTGTGGGAGATTGAGTGAGTTGATCCACTTCCAACCAATCCATAACAATAAAAATACTACTACCAACACAATGTGCAATTCCCAATGAAGCCCAACCATAATTATTTGGAGAGGAATCATTAGTAAGATAGTATCCAAATCGTCGAAAATGGCAAGTGTCTGAATTTTTTTGTAAAACCAACTCTTCTTTAGACCAATCGCAGCAAGCATTGTAAATAATATACCTGCAGAAGTTGGTGCTGCAAATCGACTAAGCAATAAATTCGATTTCCAGGAATCCCAATCCCAGAAATAACCTTCGGGCATTAGCCACATATAGTAAAATGCAACCATTAACCATGGTGCCGCTGCGGTAATCATGGCAACTAAATAATCGGTACCGTAACTACGCATTTTATTTTTTTCAAGTTCAAACTCACGCCCCACATTTATCATTATGAATGAAAGCGCCACTGACAGTAAAAGTCCGTTTACAAAACGAAATCCGTAATAGGATTCTCCGGTTATTTCAGGCATGAACTGCGAAAGCAATAATCCGGCTATCAAACAAACTGAAAATAATACAATCTTCTTCATAAGTGTTTTCTAATATTTTAAACTGAAATTAAAAACAATTTTCAGTTTATATGTTCAAATTCTTGGAAATTTTTAAATTGACATTGCCTGACTTTATTTCAGGTTGTTTTTAACTAAAACGGTGCAAAGATAATTAAAATAAACCGGTTAATTATTGACTGTGAACATCCCTTAGATTTATTTTAAAGAGCTATATATCTGACAATAAGCACAATTATACAAAAATTCATTCATTTTTTTTTTAGAGTATTTCTTAAAAATTAAGTACAAAAAAAAGTCGGGAAACAATACCCGACTTTGACTAACAGAAAAACAATCTATCTAAACTTAAAAAACTAATGTTCAAAACAATCTTTTTTACAACTTTACTAAACTATTGTATTCACTTCAAAATATATGCCACACTCAATCTGAACTTAAATATTTAATATCTATTTGATTTTTTATAAATTCAAAAGCAATCAATTAATAAAAAAAGTTTCAAACTGTTAAAGCATTAAAATACTGCGACTTTTTTAACTTCGCTTCCGATATTTACTATGTAAATTCCGGGGTTAAGTGCAGTGTTGAAACAATCTGAATATGCATTAATTTCGATAATTTTTCGACCCGATAAATCAAAAATGGTTATTGCTGTTCCTGTTTTAACATCTCTGATATGAAGTTGTTGGTTTACACAAAAAATTTGAGTAGCATTTATTTTTTTATCCTGAACCGATGAAGTATTTTTCGAGGGGGCAAAAGCGCCGGTATAATCAACTTTAATATAATCGATATCGGCATTTAAACTTCCTGAAGTGTAATTTTTACCGAAAAGAATTTGATTTAGTCCACCTTCTTTAAGATACAAATCGGTTACGGCAGTAGTTCCGAAAGTCGTTGCCTTTTTGAATATAAGGTAATACTGCAATTGCTCAACCGCCAAATCGGTTGCGGTAAAAAAGCGTACTACTTTACGTTCTCCGGTTGCTCTTACGGCAGGAGTTTGAACTGTTTGGGTGGCAATAATACCCGATGAACCATCCGCAACTGTAGCTATTACCACATCAAATTCTTTGCTTTGATTTTCGCCCCAGGTAATCAAGTCGAATGAATACTCATGCCATTTATTTGTTTTTAAAGTTACAGGATAAGCATAATAAGTTCCACCGCTTGCATCGAAACGAAACATAAAGGCTTTTTTACCATCGGGATAGGCTGATAATTCAGTGGTTTGACTTTTTTCCTGAACACGCGGATTTGGCGAAGTTCCCATGGTTTTGTCCGAAATCCAACCTGTTGGCGCTGCATTGTGCGCATCGTTTTTAAAATCAGCGTTTGCTATTTTATTCACTCCATCATAAAAATTTATAGGCTTTACATTATTTATTGCAAGTTCAGTAGTTCCCGCAGCATCCATGTTCCCTATTTGTGAAACATTAAATGTTTCTACAAAAGTCCCATTTCGATACAGATGTACCTTATCATTTTGAACAGCATATCGAATTACTTGTCTTTCGTTTGTTACGGAAGTTATTTGTCGGATATTTGTAAAAGGTGAAGCCCAGCGAAATGATACGGGTGAAAGTGAAGTTCTGAAACCGTTACCCGTTCCGTTGCGAACCTCAACATCCAAACCGCGACCATCCGCAGCATTTACTTTGGCTGCAATTTCTACTGAATAGTCGCCGGAAGGATTAAATTCAAGCGTACTGATATTCTTTTCTTCATTTAATGTATTTATAGTCAATTGATTTTGTATTTCAAGAGGCAAAACAGCTTTTTCAGGCAAGTTGGGTGCAACCACCATTTCATCTACAGTCGGCGCATAAGCTCCATCCTGAAAACTTACATAATAAACATCGGCATTCAAATTTCCACCCGGATAATTTTTACCGAACTGCAAACGGTTCTCATAAGCCAGACTTTTTACCTCAAGTTTGCCAATTCCGTACATAGCCCAGGTTCCGGCGAAAGTTATATAATAAGTTCCCGCTTCCTGCGAACTGAACAGAAAAGTTCCGGAGCGTAATGTTTGGGCTGTAGTTGAAGTTACAAATTGTTTATTATCGAAAATTCCTGTAGCAGAAGCTGTTTTACTTACTCCAACGGTCATAGTTTGTGCCGTTGTAGCATTGGACCAATATTCATATAAAAATGAAAATTCATAGGTTTTATTTGCTTCGAGCGTTACAGGATAAAAATAAGTGGCTGTGGATATTGAACTTCCATCCCAACGAATGGTCATAAGTCGTCCGCTGTAAGTTCCGCCCCCTTCCATTGCATGATTCACACTTTCGTACCTTACCCCACTTCCTCCTCCTGCTGTATTCCAGGGTACTGTAACTGAAGCGCTCCAACCATAAGTTGTTGGCGTAGCTGTTCCTGTTCCTGAAGGTCCTGCCCAGTTCGACATAGTATTGGCCCCGTAAGTTCCACTTACATCAGTTTCGGTGCCATCTGTTTTAATATCTTTAATAAAAACAGCATCTCGTGTTCCTAAAAATTGCAGTCCTCTATAAACATGAACTTTATCATCTTTTACAGCAATTCTGTAAGTTTGTTCGGATGAATTATCAGCCGGAGAAATTTCATTTGAAGAAGCTAAAGGAGCGGTAAAATTTGCCGAAGTTTTATCTAACGAAATACGGAAACCTTTACCGCTTGCAGTTCGCGCTTCAATGTCAAGTCCTCTTCCATCAACTGAGTTTATTTTTGCTTTCACTTCTACACTAAAATCTTTAACAGGATTGAATGGCGTTAAAACTGTTATATTCTGCGATGAGCTATTGATATTTTTATTACTTTCCATAATCAACTCGCTCAATTCTTTTTTGGTTGGTAAAGCCGGAGGAATGGTTGCTTCAGGAGCATCATTTGGTTTTTGTGGATAAAGCGATGTTGACGGAATAATTTGTTTTGGAGTGGAAGCACTCGACCATGACAAAGTGATTGGCGTGGCACTTACAGATTCAATTACAATATTATTTTTGTGCGATGCTATCAATGAAAAATCTATGACATATTCTTGTGATGTATCGGTTTTGGTTATTATTTTTTGCAATTTGTCGTTAACATAAATATCAGTGCGTGCGGAAGTATTCAAATAGAGTGAGTATTTTTCACCTTCAATGGTTTCGAAAGCGCCTGACCAACGGATGCTTTTTGTTCCGGCAGGAACTGCGCTTTGATCGGGTTTAGGTACAATTTCTTCACTTATTAATCCGGTAAAATTTTCATTTGAATAATATTGTGCTTTTAATCCTGTTCCAATTGGGGTATTAGGATTTTTTGTAAGATAATCGAAAACTGTAATTTTCCCATCGGCACTTAAATAAACAAACGATAAAACGCCATTTTCGCGCAACAAAGGTCTGTCAGTTAATGGTTCTGAATAAAAACCGGTTTTTCCATCTTCCGATAATAATGTCCATACAGCGTAATCATCATCTGGCGAAGCCATTAAAACTCCATAACCGTTAGCTACAATATAAGCGTTATCATAACTATCGATGGCAAGATTTACACGACGAATTGAATTAACGGAAACTCCGTTTACTGTCACAAGTCTCTTTACCCAGGTTCCATCCTCTTTGCGAAAACGATGATACAAACGTGATTTTGTACGTGAATTTGCCCAGTTAGAGTCGTCAGCCTGTCCATCCGGAATATGTGAATTTACAGCATGAATACGTCCACGCGAATCCACATCCTGCGTTTCCTGATTGATATATCCTCTGTTATAGGGTATTGCTTCAATTTGATATGTTTTTTTTGTCTGACCGAGCGCATTACGCGTAACCTTGTCTTCAACTGGATCCATCACATCCGAAGATGCTTTGGTATCGCCAAAAGTATCTTTCCATGTACGACCGTGGTCAGCGCTGTAAGCATAATAAAAATCATGGTTACTTCCACCGCCATAATCATCACGCCAACACCATGTAACATGTAATTTTCCGAATTTATCATAAGTCATGCCATTGATATAGGCACAGGCATCGGGTGTTACATCTTCACCCTGCACATATCTTCCAATAAGACTCCATTTTTGAGTATCTGCATTGTATTCTCGCAGATAACTGTCGCCGTAACCACTCCATCGGAATCGACATTCGAACAACAGATTGCCATCGGGTTTAGCAATAAAACGCGGATATGTTACATTTGGCACAGCTTTGTCCATAATATTGGTAGTTGCCGAAAAAGAGGATGTCTGCCATGGCATTTCATCAGGATTGTTGGCTGAACCAGCAATGGAATAACAATAATGAAGATCATCGTTGTGGTGATCGTAAGCAAGGTGAATGCGTCCATCATTTGGACTTATACCGATTGTTATTACGTTGTGAGCATCATCAACAGAGTTTTTGTATGATAATACAACTTCCTGCCAAACTCCGACAGGCATTTTCCGGCGAGCGATACATACATTGCGTGTCTTATTATAATAAACGGTATATTGATAACCTTTGTAAGTAATAATACCATCAGTTTGAAACTGCTGCCCTGAAAGCTGTTCACCTGTACCCATAACATAAGCAGAAACATTCGGGTAAGTAACTGAAACTTTTATGGCTTTAGGTGTTGCACTCTGTACTGACAGAGAAGCTATAAAAAAAACGGAACAAATAATTTTGTACATCATATTCTGTATCTTTTTTGAATGACAAAATTAATTCTATTAAAACAAATAAAAGAGTAATAATCTGTCAGATTGGAGAAAGATTTAGTTTAAACTTGAATGTTGCTTTTTTAAAAGACGCTTTATAACTATTAAAAAACATTTGAAAAAAACAAACTAATTTTAAATCATAATGTTATGTTTATTACTGGTATTTATAAAAAGTGTGTCAAAGTCAATTATTTATTCACTTTTAAATTTTAAAACTTATGAAATCACATGTATTGATTTTATTTATATTATTTACAATAGTTGGAGTTAATGCTCAACAGGTTGTTGTAGTGCAAGGTGCTTCTAAAACAAGCGCTTAACCCACCGTAGCAGCTCCACAGAATGGCGATTATGTTTACATTCCGGGTGGAATTTTTGCTGAAGATAACATTATTATTTCTAAACAACTAAACATTATTGGCGAGGGCATTATCCCGATTCTACTAAAGCAACAGGCCGAACTGTGATTAACGGGAGCGTAATTTTTAATAATGGTTCTGATTACAGTACCATACAGGGTATTTTTATAAACAATGCAATTCAGATTGGTACAACTTGTGAGCAGGCAAAATCAAAAAATATTTTAATAAGCCGATGTAATGTCGGTTCAATAAGACTTGCTGCCAGTAACAGTAGTGCAACTTGCGGTGCAAGGTATATAAACATTCGCCAATGTATAGTAAGAAGTACTTTTATTGGAAGCATGACACAGGATGTACTAGTTGAAAACAGCATTTTTAATTGTACTATTAGTTACATAAATGGAAATTTTCAATTTAAAAATTGTATTTTCTTAATACCCTACAATCTAAATTATTTTACATCCGGTGTAAATTTGTGTAAATTTACAAATTGTATTTTCAACACAGTTAACAGCGCTTATGTAGAAGCTGGAACTGTTTACCCCAACACTTATGAAAACTGTACTATGCTAATTACCTAGGGAGGTATTAACAATTATTTTAACTGCAAATTTAACGTAAATAATGATTCCAACTTTGTAAATGTTAAACTTGAAAATTTCCTGTATACACATAACTATCATTTAAGTTCATATTCAAAAGCAAAAGGAGTTGGATTAAATGGAACCGATTGTGGAATTTACGGTGGTGATAATCCTTATAAAGAAGGCCCAGTACCAATGAATCTACATATATGGTACAAGAATATCCCGAACATAACTGATAATCACGAGAAATTAAATATTAAAATTGGAGTAACTGCACAGGAAAAATAGTAAGAATATGAGAAAATTCTATCTTGTTTTACTGAGCCTTTGTGCGGTATGCATAAATGCTCAAAATAAAATAATCGGCTACAAATACTGGTTCAATTGTGATACAGTACCAAAAATTGTTGAAATTAATCCGACAGCGAACAATTTTCTTTCAATACAAATTGATGCTCCGGATTTTAACAAAGGAGCAAATATAATTTTTTTGCAGATTATTGACGAAAAAAACAACTTAAGTGTACCGATTTCTTCATTTTTTTACGGAGCTCAAACTGCTGCAGTAACTTTATTGCAGTATTGGTTCAACGACAGTATTCAACTGGCTAAGTCTATTAGCCTCCAAGCCGGAAAAATGGTAAATATTCAACAGGATATTAACACTTCTGAATTAAAG
Organism: uncultured Paludibacter sp.; assembly: GCA_964396515.1. GTDB lineage: Bacteria > Bacteroidota > Bacteroidia > Bacteroidales > Paludibacteraceae > Paludibacter. The sequence continues at coordinate 2,959 of CAYNGF010000070.1, read as the reverse complement.
GATGGCATTCATATTATAACAACCAGAATGAAGGACGACATTGGAAATTGGAGTGTTCCGGTTTCGCAATTTTTCTACAAAACTTCTGCCACTCAATTCACCGAAAATAAAGTTGTATCCTACAGTTATTTTTTTGACGATAATTATCAGGATGTTATTCAGGGAGAAATTACGCCAGGGAATAACGTTTTGTTTATAAACGATTTGGCAATCGGTCAGCTTTCACAGGGTTTGCATAGAATCACATTTCTTTTAAAGGATGCCAGGGGATTAAGTAGCCAACCAATAACATCCTTTCTTACGATAACTCCTACCGGAAAAATTTCGCAAAACGCAGCTACAGTTTATCGTTATTGGTTCGACAATTTGCTTGAAAAAATCGTTACAACAGAGTTAGTTCCACCATTTGTTTCAGGAAACATCGACGAAATAGTTGATTTGACAAATTTCAAGGGGTTAAACCGTAAAATGTATGTTCAGGTTAGCGATTCGAAGGGGCTTTGGAGTGTACCAACCATCGATACTGTTACAATAAACAGTAATGTTGGACTGAAAAACCTTTCAAAAGATAATGATTTGAATTTTTATCCGAATCCAAACAAAGGAGAATTTTTTATAAAAAGTTCATTAACGGAAAATGCATTGCTTATCATTTCAGATGTTGTAGGCAAAATTATTTATACGGGTAATTTATCTGTTCAAAATCAACATAAAATTACACTTGCCAACGTGCCATTAGGTATTTACTTTATTTGGTTGAGAAAATCGGACGGAAATATCACAGAAAAAGGAAAACTGATAATTGAAAAATAAGATGAAAATTAGAAAATCGTCGGAATATAACGGATTCAATTATCTTTAAAACATAACAGCCGGTTTGTAGTTTTCTGTAAACGCTACAAACCGGTTTATTTTTTCTGAGTCAGTTTCAAATGCATTACCCACTACCACTAAATCGGCACCGGCATCGAAAGTTGATTTTAAACTTTCTAACGAAGAGATACCACCTCCTACAATCAGAGGAACATTTATGTTTTTCCGTACGGCTTTTATCATTGAAGCCGAAACGGGATTGCGCGCTCCGCTTCCGGCTTCAAGGTACACCAATTTTAGTCCGAGAAGTTCGCCCGCAACAGCTGTAGATACTGCTATATCATTTTTATCGTGAGGAATGGGACTTGTATTGCTCATGTACTGAACCGAGGTGTTTTTTCCGCCATCAATTAAAATATATGCAGTTGGAATTACTTCAATTCCGGAATTCCGCACTGCCATTGCAGAGTAAACGTGTTGACCTATTAGAAATTCAGCATTTCTTCCTGAAATAAGTGATAAGAAGAGTAAAGCATCGGCATTTTCCGAAAATTGTGTGGCATTGCCGGGAAACTGAATAATGGGTATATCAAGTTTGCTTTTCAGATTTTCAATCAGAAGATTGGACGATTCAATTGTGTGGCTGCCTCCAACAAACACAAAAGTAGGCGGATTTTTTTCAAGCGACGAAATTATTGGATTCAGTACAGTTCCGTTGCACTTGTCGGGATCGAGCAAAACTGCAAGCATTTTTTTCCCTGCTGATCTGTTCTCAGTAATTGTCCGGTATATATTATCTTTCATGTTTTGCTATTTGTTCTGTGTAAACAAGTGATGCTTTGTTTGAAACTACTTAAATTAAAAAAAATCAGTCATTAGCATAAACTACTACAAATTTATCAAAAATTTTGAATTCAGGATAATAAAATTTGTTTGCAGGGGTGTGCAGTACTTTTATAGTGCCTGTATTCGCATTTTCGAAAGGAAATATTCTTAATTGTTCCTTGAAATCTACAGCATTTTTCCCAATTATTTTGTACAACGCTTCCTTTGCCGACCATGCTATAAGAAAATTTAAAACCTCATTATCGCCACCAATTGCATTTTGCTCATTTTCAGTGAGAAATTTATTCCGAACTTTTAATATTCTGTCCGAAATCATTTCAATATCGATACCGGTTTTCCGCGTTGGATGAATTGCTACTGCCATCAATTCCTTACTGTGAGAAATGCTGATAAAAATACTTCTATCTTTGCAAAACGGCTTTCCTTCAGTGTCGTAACTTATTTTAATTGAACGTTCACAAAGCCGGTTTAAGGCTAAGCGTGCATTCAGAAATTCAATTTTACGTTTATCAGTTTTAAGCAACTCAAATTCATTCTTATAAATGTCGAAATTTTCAATTTGCTGTTTCAGAAACGAAATGTTATCCGACATTACAAAAATCAGCACTTCACCTCTGTTCGACTGTTTGATATGTGTAATTATTTCTTCCACCTGAAACTTTCCATCAATCGTTCAATATCTTTTTTAACAAAATCAGCCATTGGAGCAATGGAATCTTTATTGGGAACATTTTCGAAGTACAAAGCACCACGCAAAAAATGTTTCACACTGTCGGTAAGTACAAATTGGGCACTTGAAGCTGTATTTCCTTTCAGTTCGTATAGAATTCCGTAAACTTTCTCATCAGCATTCGAATATACTCTTTCAGAAATTCCATCGGCTTTTATGCTATGATCATAAACAAATTTACGTGAATCTTCGGACAACTGTTGCAAATTATGATTGATAATGAAATAACTGCAATAAATGGTTGCATTCAACCTTGGATACACAATGTCAATCCAGTATTTTTTTTCCGGGTTATTGTACGTGGTAACTTTAGCCAGCGTGGAAATATCAAAACTGTAAGGTGAAAAAGCAGAGCTGAATTCATGATACGAATTCTCAGGTAAGTCCACTCTGAAATAGCCATAAGGTTTTGGTGTGTATGATTTTCCGCAAGCATGAAGCACAAATATCAGCAATAATAAAATGTATTTAACACTATGAGTATTTTTGATGATCAATGAGAAATGTTTTAAATAGAGTGATTTATATATACCACCAAAAAGATAATGAAAGTTTAGAATTTTGGATTTC
>CAYNGF010000069.1:0-18927 GCA_964396515.1 uncultured Paludibacter sp. | reverse complement strand
ATTTATTTTACTGATAATCTTATGTTTATGGACTTTTTAAGGGTCGACTATTTAGTTGGGATATCACTTTCTTTAAAAACAAAACGGAGTAACATTTTTATTGATACTCCGTTTAATGGCTTAAGATATTATTACAAGTATTTCTTCTTGAATTTTCCTTAATTTTACATCAATTTAAAATATGAAGAAAATATCTGGTAAAGAAACTTTCAATCTTCAATATAATTTTAAACTAATTCCCTATTGGCAGTTTGCTTAAAAACTTAATGTTGTTAATGTCGTAATAATCGTACTGATACAAACCATCGTCAGCAATCATCATTAGTATTCCATTGTAAGGGATAACATCAAAACCATTCATGCCTTTGTAATGAGCAAGTTTATTACCCATAATTGTAAGAGGATTTGTCGATTTAAAAATCTGTAGTCCATCATCGCAAAGGAAAAGTTTGCCATTGTCAATGCCTAAACCTTTTGGACTTTTCATGGTGTATGAAACGATTTGTTTCGGATTTTTCACATCCTGTACATCAATTACTATCAACTCGTTGCTGTTTTGACCGCAATTAGTACCTGAACGAATGGTTACCCATGCAATATCATCTTCAACCACTACCGGGTCGCAACCAAAAACATGCTGAATTGACGATTGATATTCTGGTTTTAGAGGGTCTTTTACCGAATATATTACCATTCCGGTTGGTGTTCCCAAAAACATATTGGTTTTGTAACTGAAAATGGTTTCCACGTTCCATCCTACATACACATCATCGGCTGCTTTTTTGGGTTTCTCTGTCTTCAGATCGAAAATACTCATGGTGTTGTTTAATACTACGTATAAATTGTCTTCGTAAATTGTAAATCTTGACATAGAGCCATTTACGCCGGTTGTGCTGCCACCTTTCGAACTGTTAATGGCGCCCGTAGCCATATCCAGAAAGACTTCTCCACGCCACCACGGCCACCCCCAGCCTCCGGTGTATTTATCCACATCTTCGGTGCGTTCCACTTCTTTCCATCCTATTATAATTCCTTTACTTTTTGAACCTTCGCCGTAACATAAGTTGTAGTCAATGCCCACATTATTTTCAGTTCTTGGTAATGCTGTAGTGAAAACATCTTCTAATCGCCCTTTAAGAACAGGACTTTCAGGATTGGTTACATCGAACCAAACTAAATCAACATAAGAATCGGCAAACAAGATATTGTCGCGAATAGCTATATCGGCATTTCCCAATAATTCAATAAAACCAATGATTTTTGGTTTTGAAGGATCCTGATTGTCAATTATATGAATGCCTTTTTCCGATTCGGAAATATACAAATAACCATTGTAAAAACAAATTTTTCCGTAATTCTCTATTTTATGTGGATTTGCAGAGACTTTTACTGAGCTTCTGAACTCATTTGCACTCATAAATATAGGCTCATTGATACGGTAGGTAACCGTTTCTTTCACAACATCTTCGCAGCTTGTCAAGGCAAAACTGAAAAGAAGAAATAATTGCATTAGTTTTTTCATATTGCTCGTTTTTTGGGGAATTGAGTAATTACAAAAATGATAAATAAGTAGTTTCAAATCTTATCAAAAACTCTTATCACAATAAATCAATACTTTTCCACGCTTCCCATTTTAGCCGCAAACAAAATTACTCCGGTATTCTTTTCACGAATAAAGAACAGGAACGGTCGGTTTGCATTAAATATTATTGGATTTATTGGCATAGATGTTAGTTCAAATTCTATAATCGTAACTGCAGCTGCTTCAGTTCCCTCTTCGTTTACTTCGCAGTAAGTGCTATGTATTACCCTTGAAATAAATAACCTGAGATTGGAAATTCCTGAGAAATCAGCTTCATCGGTAAAAGCCTGAATCATTCCCATTGATGTTAGTATATCTTTCATTTCGTAAGTATTTTGTACTTTAAAACGCGGGAGTTTTACTTCTACTCTTTTGGTAGTTAAGTTGTTAAGTGTTTTATTCCAACTTTCAACACTTAGATTTTTCAGCACATCATTCGTAGTTTTACCTTCATTCGGTAAAATAACCGTCATGCTGAACGAGCCGTTGCCATAAGGCAAATCGAGATATTGCGCAATTTCATCGCTCGTATATGCAAAAGTGTCGGTTTTTTGCATCATGTTTACATCAGACTGTACATTTTTTTCGTTGGTAAATGTGCGTACTCTGGTTTCTTTCTTGTCGAATTTATTTGCCCAAATACCTTTATAATATATGGCATTGATAAGATACATCATAGCATCGGGAGATATTTGATCCAATGGTTTTTTGATCAGATTGTTGGTTTTGCGGGCACACCAGTTGTTAATGGTATCGAGTGCCCATGCCTTTGCAAAATCAAGTTCTTTTACTTCAGCGTTAAAATACTCCTTGTTAACATCAAGATATTCAGCTTTTACCGGAAAACCTGTGCGATACCAGATAGAATTGGCAATGTTCAGTTTGGTTTTGTTGTCCACTTTTGGAAGCGTGCTTTGCATAATCTGGTAATACTCGTTGATTTCTTCAACTGTCATGCCCGACATGTTTAGTACTTTTTCCATTTCAGTTTTCGTTTCGTTGTTGGCACCGTTCCAAGCCATGCCCAAAGCAATACTCATGCTTAAAGGAGAGATGAAAACATTCTGTTTATCCGACTTTTCAACCGTAGTTTTCAGTAAATTAAACGCGAAAGCGTTATCCTGTGCAACTTTTTGCTGCATGTTAGCCTTCAATATCAGTGGAAATTCTTCGCCAGTATTGAGGTCGTTTTTATTCGTGCATCCTGCTACCAATAAAACTATTAACGAGAATAAAAATAGCTTTTTCATTGTAAATTTTTTTAAAAATTTTTATATCATAAAGTCTTTTCGTAATGACAAACAAGTACATTTTCTTTTTCGCCATGCCAGTTATGAAATCCGTTTCCCTGACAGTTTTTGTACTCTTTACAGTTCGCGCATTTTCCGGTTTTTGTCCAGCTTCTGTTTCTGAATGGTTGATATTTTGTTTGCCACACTTCGTAAAAGTTGTCGTTGTAAATATTACCCTGCGCAAAGGTCCTGTCGATATTTGGGCAGGCTGAAATGGAACCGTCAATTAACACTGAGCCAATATTGATGCCTGCGCGACAAAAGAAACCTGCATCGCGCACTTTCCACTCATAGCTCCCAACATAACCTTCGCAACTGAATTTTATATCTATTTCATCCTTTTTCCTTGATTGACTGATAAATTCCATTAACGCTTTAAATTGATTATCAGTCAACATTAATTCTTCATTTTCTTTTGCACGCCCAATCGGAACTATAGTAAACAAGCGCCATGCTTTTACTTTTTTCTGCATTAGATATCGCTTAATTTTTTCCAATTCGCTGAAATTTCGTTGGTTTACACAGGTTACAATATCAAAATTCAAACGCGGTACACCTGATGCCAAACTTATTGCCTTATCAACTCTTTCAAAACACTTTGGGCTATTTCTAAGCCAGTTATGCGAATGTTCCAAGCCATCAAGACTTATTGTAAGCGCTCCCAAACCTGCATTCAACAACGAAATGTGTCTTTCTTCATCGTAAGCAAAACCATTTGTTACCATGCTCCAACGCATTCCTCTTTTTCGGATTTCTCTTCCACACTGTTCAATATCTTTGCGTAAAAGTGGCTCACCGCCTGTGAGTACCACAGTAAAATTTTTTGCAGGTTTTTCAATCGTGTCAAGCACTTTCAGAAAATCTTCCAAAGGCATATCTTTTTGCGAACTGTCCTTCGTGCAATCGCTTCCACAATGCAAGCAATTCAGATTACACCTTGCAGTGCATTCCCAAAAAAGATAATTCAATTCATGTCTTCGGGTTTCCGATTTTTTGAATTGCCTGAAAATGGATTTTTTTATTGCAATCCCCATCTATTCTTTTTTGTCGAGTGCAACATTCACCAACAATCTATCGGTGGTTACGTTCACTACTGTATCTTTTTTGATAAATTGCTTATTTTCAGCTCCATCAATATCTTCAAAAGTAAGTGGTATGTTGTCTCGTAATTCTGCATAAAATCCAAACTTGCCATCGTTATCAGAATAAACATATTGTGCCCCGTCAGTGATTGAAACTTTAATACCTTTCAGAGGCAAGCCGGTACTTTTTGACACTACTTTTCCTTCAAGCAATAAATCGTACCCAAAATCCTGTGGCGTGCCGTAACAAGCCTGAAATACAAATGCTACCGATGTAAGACATAAACCTCTGAATAAATTTTTTCTCCAATTTGGTTTCATAATTATTGCGTGTTTTGTAATAGATTTATTTTTTCTTCCACTTTATTTAAAAACTCATGGTATTCTTTCGGAACATTGCTTCTCATTTTATCCATCAACCAGAATTTATGCGTGTCGCCAATTTTAATCTCGATATAAATTCCGCCCCAATCGCCGGCATCGGGCTGCCCGATAATGCGGTTGTTATCATTTAAAAGTTTCTTAGGGATAAATTCTGTCAAATTTTTAACTTCTTCGTATTTAGTTTTATCGAGCACTTTCCATTTTGCATTGTAAAAATCAGTCGAAGTAGGGTAAGTGTCATTTTCATCTTCGTAAAGCATTTCGTTTTCTATCTTAAACATCTCGATACAACCTTCGCCCCTGCATTCGCCGTAAAAATGACCGAAAATTAAATAATCCGTCGTTTTAATTTCGTAAGGCTCAATAATACACGAACATAGAAGAAATATGCCTGAAAAGAGCAAAATCCTAAAAACTTTCATTTAAAATTAGTATTTGGTTATTTCACCCATTTTACCAACAAATAAAATTACGCCTGTGCTTTTTTCTCGAATTACGAAAACAAATGGTTTGTTTACGTTTACCGTAGGATATTCGGGAAGCGAAGTTTTAATCATTTCTACAACAGTAGCTGCTGCGGCTTCCGTTCCTTCTTCGGTAACTTCAACGTAAGTATCATGCAAAACCCGTGAAATCATCAAATTATCATCGGCAATATTATTGAATTCAGCGCTTGCCGTGAATGCTTTGGGCATTCCCATATTAATCAACGGTTTGTTTAAAAGGAATTTGTTTTTTGCAGAAAATCTTGGAAGAAAAACAGCAACTTCCTGTTTTGTTAAACTTTCAACAATATTATTCCAGCGTTCTCCGCTCATCGAAGCAAGTACATCGGCAGTGGTTTTATCATAATTCGGTAAAATAATTGTCATGCTGAAAGCACCGTTTCCATAAGGTAAATCAAGATATTGCGCATAATCATCTTTAGTATAAGCGAAGGTATCTTTCAGTTGCATCATGTTTACTTTGAGTTGTTTGCCTGCTTCGTTGGAAAAGTACGATTCGCGAGTTTGTTTTTTGTCGAATTGAATCTTCCATGTTCCTTTAAAATAAACTGCATTTACCAGATACATTACAGCATCTTTGGGAATATAATCAAGGATATCTTTTATCAGATTATTGGTTTTGCGCGCACACCAATTGTTAATAGTGTCTTTAGCCCAGCTCTGCGCAAAATCCAGTTCGCGAATTTCAGCATCGAAGTAAGTTTTGTTGGTTTCCAGAAATGCTTTTTTTACCTGAAAACCGTTACGATACCATATGGAGTTAGCAAGACTCAGTTTTGTAAGAGGGTCGATTCCGGGCAATTGCGTTTGCATTGCCTTGTAATACTCGTTAATATCTTCTACTGACAAACCGGAGACTTTCAGAGCGTTTTCCATTTCGGTTCGTGTAGTACCTACGGCTCCATTCATAGTCATGCCAAGGGCCATGCTTACGCTCAATGGTGACATGAAAACGTTGGTATCTTTCACTTCTGCAATGGTTTTTCGCAATAAATCGAAAGCAAATTCATTGTCCTGCACTACGCGTTTTTCCAGACCTGCACGTAACTTTAACGATTCGGCAGGATGAATATCGTTTTCCTGCTTACAACTTAAAAAGGTTGCTATGAACAAGCCGAATACTATGATTTTTGTTTTCATAATCTTTGATTTATATTGATTTACAATTTAAAACGTATTCCTGCATTAAATCCCACCACCAAAGGCTGTTGTGTGCGTGCGCTACGTGGCTGATTATTATCGAAATACCAGGTAACCGATGGTTCAAAATAAGTGGAAATATCTTTATAAACTTCATAAGAAAAACCTGTAGCGCCATTCACCGACCATTGGAAACCATCGATTTTTGTTTTTGCAACCGTTTTGTAGGTGTAATTGCCTGAATGGGTGTATTGATTGTAAATGGATCGAAGTCCTTTCTCAATCATAATTCCTCCGGATAAATAGATATTCCATTTATTCTGTTTTGAAATAAGGTGTTTGATATTAACGGGAATTCCCAGATAATGCAAATTCATGTCTGCCTCTATGTCGCCCCAACTTGATTGTTTGTAAAGGGTTGCCATATAGGTGTAAATCAAACCACTTTCAATACTCCAATCTTGTGCAAATTCTTTACTGGCTTTTAATCCGAACGAAAGCGGAGCAACATCAGTAATGCTTGAAAATTCGTTGGGCGCCATAATTCTGGCATAAGTTGTTTTAATATCAGCAAGATTTTCGTAAACAGGCGCTGCATCAAATGAACCTGAAGAATTGAAATTCAAACCACCACCCGAACCAAATGTTGCCGCAAGTAATGGGCGATCGGTTTTTCTTTTTGGAAGCACATATTCCTTCGTTTGAGGAGTTGTAAGTTCAGTTATTTTGTTTGTTTTGGATTGTTTTTCGACAACTGATTCATTTTTCTGCTCGGTTTGTTTTTTATCCAAATCAGTATTATTTTGATTTGGATTGTCGTTTGTTATCATTGTTTTGTTTTCGGTAGATGCACTAAGAGTGTTTTCAGTTTTATCAAGAATTTTTGCTGAGTTGTTTTCCGCTGTTAATACAGATGTATTTCTCGAAATAATTATTGATTGTACAGATTTTGAAGTCTGAAAATTTTTATTACTTGAAGTTGCTAATGTGTTTGTTTTGTCAATTGTTGAATATTTTGAAAATGTTTTATCCGATTTATCATGAGTGATTTCAGCAGCGATTTTTTTAGTTGAGAGTGACTCTGCCTGTTTTTCCATTTCAAATGCTAATTTTTCAGCCTGCTGATTATCGGTAAAAGGCAGAAGAGTGAGAAAAAGAATAGCCACAGCAGCAGCTCCGCCAATTGCACTCCAAAGCCAGAAAGGAATAACTCTACGCTTATTCTGCATTCGTTGTTCAATTTCAGCCCAGCAATTTTCGTCCACCGGCATGGTCTGATTTTCGAGCCTGCTTTTAAACTGTTCGGCTAAAAAATCTTTTTCTATGTTGTTTCCTGTGGTCATTTATATACGTTGTTGAGTGTAAGTATTTTTTTTTGTAATAAGTTTCTTGCTCTCATGTATTGCGTTCGCGAAGTTGATTCTGTGATATTTAACAGTGCAGCAATTTCGGCATGACTGTAATCTTCTATTGCAAACAAGTTGAACACCGTTCGAAAACCGGGCGGAAGTTCCTCTATACATTTTAGAATTTCCTCTGTCGAAATTTTGCTTAAAATATCCGGTTCGTAACTGTCAGTATGTTCTTGATGTTCATCAATATTGATACTCATTTTCAAAGCATCGTTTTTTCTGAAATACTCGAGAATAGTATTTACAATCACTCTTCGAATCCAGGCACCTAAAGGACCTTTTCCCGAATAACTTTCGGCATTTTCAAAAACCCTTATAAATCCATCCTGTAACAAATCGCGGGCAAGCTCTCTGTCGCGAACATAACGGACACATACAGCCATCATTGCAGGAGCATGCAACTCAAAAATCATCTTTTGGGCATTTCTCTTCCCTTTTCTGAAATCGGCAATTAATTGCTGTTCCTCATTCATCCGCATGTGCTGCTTTCTGTTTTGTTTGATGTGATTTGTGTTGAGAATGTTGCATGTAATAGAAGAAAAATTTTCATACCACCCTAATCTTCCCAAAAAAGGAGAGGGAGAATCCTAAGCTTAATTTTTTTGTTACTCGTAGTTTGTTTATTTGAAATTTTCAATTTTTTATAACTCAGAATGATTAATCAATCTATGTTGATTAATTTTCACTACTATCCAAAACTTTAAAAATTGAAAATGCCTAAGAATCTCATATTTTTCTAGTTGACAAAAACATACAGAAAAAAATGAAACTCCACAGGCGCAGTAAAAATAATAAAAAAACCAGTTATCCGACAATTTTTAGACTTAGTACCAAGATTTGTAATTCTTAATTCTATCCGATAATTTCAATTCGACAAAGGTTGCCATAAATATAAGACTTACGACCAATTGGTGGCATTACGTTTCATACAGCATGGTAAATGTTATCCTTTGTCAGAGATAAGTTTCGGATTATCAATCAGTAGTACGTTTATGGTTGATTTGGGGTTGAAGCAGAATCCGGTTCAATCAACCATGAGCGATGGAAACAAAAAAAGAGATTGTTGGGTGTTTGAAGATATTTATTATCAGCTGATTAAGTATTATAGAAACACATTGACTGACAAGCGGGATAGAGCCGTAATTGAAGAAGAAAAAAATGAAACCATAAAACTGATTGATAGCTCCACTGTGAGCTTATGTTTGAATCTTTTTGACTGGGCAAAGTTTCGAGCAGCTAAAGGCGGGTTAAAAATCCACACAGTTTGGGACGACACATTGGGATTGCCTAATTATATCAATATCACTAATGCCAAGTTACATGACAGTAAAGGATTAATAAGTCAGATTTTTCCAAAAGGGACAATTGTAGTAGAAGACAGGGCTTACTTTGATTTTGAGCTTTTTGAGAAACGAATCGATGCAAAAAACATTTTTGTAACGCGTCTGAAAAGCAACATACTATACGAAAGTATCGAGGTGTTGGATTCCCGATAACAGAGACCAGAATATTTTGAAAGATGAGTTGATAAGGTTTACAAGTAAAGATGCGTTGAAATCCGAACTTGAAGGTCAGATCTTCAGATTAATAACCGTATATAAAGAAGATGAGAATATGGTAATTCTCCTTATTACCAATCAAATAGATTGGCAGGCAATAACAATTGCTGACCTTTATAAGAAACGTTGGGATATAGAGATATTTTTCAAATTAATGATACAGAACCTGCAAATCAAAACATTTTTGGGAACAAGCGAAAATGCAGTATAGTCGCAAATATATGTGGCTATGATCGTTTTCCTGCATTTGGAGTAAATTCACAGGGTATATTGCAAACACAAAACGGGTTTCAGCAACTTTTGTGAGAAAGTAAGGATATGTTTACACCATTATTTGTCTTTTGAGTACCTGTGTAGAACTAACGGAAGGGGTGCATTAAGTAGAAAAATTACCGGACAAAACTTTATTTAACAGAGATAAATTCTGCGTTCAAGCAGATATATTTTCGTAATTTGTTGAAAAACAGATAACTAAATACGTTAAATCGTTTTTTATAAAAACTTATGTACAGCAGTGAATTTTTATTATTAATAGTTTGCAGATTCCGAAAAATAGCTTACTTTTGTACCCTCGATTGCCCAGATGGCGGAATCGGTAGACGCGCTGGTCTCAAACACCAGTGGATTCACTTCCATGCCGGTTCGACCCCGGCTCTGGGTACGAAAAAACTCCTTGATTATCAAGGAGTTTTCTTTTTAGAAATATTGCTTTCATAAGCAGTCAGTTTATTTCACTTTCTGTTTTTTTTCTTCTTCTTTTGCTTTAATCCGTTTATACCATTCCTCACGTTCTTTTACTAAATCGTATCCGCGTTTGGATAGATAATTGTTGATTCTGCCTTTGTATTTGCCGAAAACTTCGTGTTTTTTGTTCGAACTTTCAGCATCGAGCGCATACTCGCGAGCTTCTTTTAACCATGCGAATATCTGCTTCTTTTCCTCATTTGTCAGGGAGGGAATCATATCTAAAATTGAGTTATACGTAACCATCATAACACCAAAGGTTATTCCATCTTTAATTGTGTCAATTTGTGGTTCGGATAAGAACAAAGACAAATCGGCTGAAAATGCAAAGTGTGAACGATATAATTCGGCATCTTTCAGATTTTGTACAGTTGTTTCAGCGTTATTTCTGTCCTCTTTACTCATTCCGGAGCGTTTGATGTGTGCAAGTGTTGAATCGCGTTTCTCGTAGATATCGTTCAGTCTGAAATAGCGGTTTGCTACAATATTAACTACATTGTTGTAGGTTGCGGAATCTTTCAATTCTAATTTGTCAACAATTTTTTTTGTGCGTTCCACAATGGTAGCTACATATTTAGGATCGCGATTTTTTGAGTCAAGCTCCACTGCATTTACCACACTAACCGCGAAAATTATATTCATTAAAATTACAAATAATCTCATTCTATCCAAATCAAAATTGTAAATGAAAAAATTGTAAATCAAAGCAGTTTTCCCTTCTCAGCCAAAGTATCGCGGTTATTTTTCAGATTTGTCCAATCCACTTTTTTCTTAGGGTTGATGCCGTTGATGTATTTTTCGATATTGGTATAACCATCGCCATTCATATCTTTCACCGCATCCGAAGGATCATTCGGATTTAATCCATATTTCTTTTCCCAGGCATCGGGCATACCATCTTTATCAGCATCAATATATGGTTCACCTTTGTATTCCGGATAACCACCCACTTGACGAATATCAGTAATTATACCATATTTATAGGAGTCCTTGGGTAAACGGCGATATTTGAACTGATAAAAATCGATGGTGTCCGATTCGGGAGTGTAATAAACTTTTCCTGTACGAACCTGTTCTATAATACGTTCGTCCACAATGTCGCGCTTTGGGATAGTTGCGCCAACATTTTTCAGAACAAAGTCGTAAGCTTCTTTTGCCGACATAATTTTCATTGGAGGCATCGGAAAAGGTTCATTCCATTTCATCGCATCGGTGTATTTATCAGCATTCGGAAAATCTTCTACCTGAACACCACCATTCCAGTTATCTTTAGTTACCGCATCGTTGCCTTCCATTATATTTCCATTGCAATAAACTCTTCCGAAAACAAGGTAGCCAAGTTTACTTCGTCCTGATTCAGGTTTCACCATTCTGTAACCAACGGGTGAATCTTTTGGAGTCAACGGACCAGGTTTGTAATAATTATTAATGATATTATAAAGAGCAGTGTAATCGCCACCATCAACTGAACGATGTACCCAGTTGTATATTACGTTATTGGCAAAATTAAAAACTCCGTTCCATCCAATCGATGGATTGCGTCCGGCATTGTTCGCCCACAAGTTACGCATAAACGAGCAATTTTCACCTCCCAGCGTACTGCCAAAGGCATGATTGTAAGTGTCAAGCGCCTGAGCCGAAATTGTATTCTGAATAGTAACATTAACCGTAGGAAGTTTTTGCTCTTTATTGCCATCCATAGGATCGAACATATGACGATAAAAAGATATGTTTTCGTCCAGCCCCCAGCTTGTAGAACAATGGTCAATAATTATATTTCCAACCGGATTTCCACCAAATGCATCATCGCGCCGTGTTACATCAGTTTCACCTCTGCGAAAACGCATATGACGAACAACAACATCGTGCGTATTGACCCAAAAAGATTCTCCGGCAATACAAATACCATCCCCCGGAGCGGTTTGTCCGGCAATAGTAATATAGGGTGCATTTACAATGATTGGTGTTTCGAGTTTTATAATTCCGGCAACATTAAAAACTACAATACGAGCGCCACCTGTTTCACATGCTTCGCGCAAAGTGCCGGGTCCACGGTCGGCAAGGCTGGTTACAGTAATAACTTTACCTCCACGTCCGCCAAAGGAGAACATTCCCCCGCCTTCAGCACCGGGGAATGCCGGAATTTTTGCTTGAGGCAAATCGGTAGGTCGGGCAGCCCATGGAATATACGGACGACCATTTAAGGCTTCCTGATTTATTATGGGTAAAGCTTTTTGGAAGGCTTCATCCGAACTTTTTTTCTCAGCAGCCAGTTTTTTGTCGGCTATTTCCTGTAATTCTTTGGGTACTTGCGGATATTGAGCGCTTAGTGTTGTTACAGCTAAACTCACTAGAAAAAATAAAAAATATTTTTGCATCGCTTTTGCTTTAAAAAATTTATTGTTCGATTATTACTGATAATTAGACTTACAAATCAGCCTTTTGTACTCAAAAAAAGAAAGTCGAAAGACTTTCCGACCTTCGACTTAATACATTTATATCTTATAACTAAGTGTTATTTAAGCAAATTACCTATTACCTTCACCATTTCGGCAAACTCTTCCTCGTTGAACAATCGAGTAAGCATCACAATTTTTCCTTTTTTGTCGATAATCACGTTTCGTGTAATTCCTGCTTTACGGTCGGCATACAAAGCAAAAATATCAGCATTTGGGTCAAGTCCTATAGGGTATGTGATGCCAGTGGTTTCTGCAAACTTAATCACCGTTTCGAGCGGTTCATCGCGGTCGATGGCAAGCAGAGCAAAGTTTTGATTGTTTTTGTGTTTTTGCCAGATATCACGTTCGATAAAGGGCATTTCCTTACGACAAACGCCACACCAACTGGCTGTAAACTGTAGCATTACAATTTTCCCGCGAAAGTCTGATAATTTCACTGTTTTCCCGTTGGTAAGTTTCATGCTGAAATCCGGAGCTGTATCGCCCACTTTTACGATATAACCTCTGTCATCGGTTGTTTGTGCTGTTACAGAAGTAAAAACGAGTAGTGATATAATGAAGAAATATATTTTGAAGAGTTTCATAAGTTTGAAAATTAATTGTTTTACAGTCTGAGTGCAAAAGTAGTAATTTTCTCCTATTATTAAAGTTTGGTAATAGTTAACTAACAGCTCAATGCAATTTTTTTGTTACCGGAAACAACAATATACCTTTGATTATTTTCCAACTAAATTAAATCATAACTCCAGAACACACTCGCATAATTCCGCCTTTGAGGGGGTTAGGGGGCTGTTATTGAAAAAAAACAGCGATACTTCACAGTGTCGCTGTTTTTCGATTATGAGAATCTTTATTATGTGCTTGAAAATATTTGAAAAAACTAACGAAAGACTACTTTATTTGGGTTTATACCTGTTTCGTTCAATTTAAACTTAAGTTTCCCTTTTTTATCGAAACAAAATACATCACCTGCAGTAGTGTAATTTTTTGCATCGGTTATGTAAACATCGCTGTTAAAAGGATTTACATCAATTCCGTTCGGACTGATAATATTTGTGTTGTCAGAAATAAAATTTTTATTAATAACTTTGTCGGTTTTGCAATTGAACGACACTACACTGCATGAAAAAGTACTCCAATCGTAATTGTAGATATATGCAGTATCGTTGTTGATGGCAAATCCGGCGCATGGTATGGAGTCGAAACTAATTACCGCGTCATTGCTTTTACTAATTTTTTGCAGGCGTGACGATACCGATGAATAATTACCGCGTGCAATTAGATATACATTCCCCTGACTATCAGCTTTTAAGTCGCCAGGATTTATTCCGGTAGTTATCTTTTTAATTTCTGTAAAAGATATCAAATCGATAACCGAAACGGTTTTATCAAAAACCGGGAAATTTAAACCGCCTGAATTAGATACATAAAGTTTCCCGTTGGCGACACAAATACCATCAGGATTATTTCCGCAGGTAAGCGTTGCATCAATTTCGAGCGAAGTGGTATCAATACGAACAATGGTTCCATCGAAATTACATACATAGGCTTTTTTCCCGCTAAATGCTATGGCTCTTGGCTCGCGCGAAGTATTTTGATTATTAACAATTTTTATTTGCTTCAAAGAGTTACCAGTATTTGCATCTATAACTTCTACACAGCCCGAAACATTTACAACAACATATAGTTTTGACCCGTATATTCCCATATCGTTGGCTGTATCGCCTAATCCTCGATGATTTACTGTTGCAAAAAAATCGCTCGACATTGTTCCTGTTTCAAGGTTGTATTTTGCCAGGGTGCTGTTGTTGTTGTTAAACAAACCTTCGGAAAGCACAAACAATTCAGTAGGTTCTTTTACTGTAATTTCACTCCCATTTTTATTCTTGTCGAATAAGTCGTCGCACGAAGCGAAAATTAAAACTAGCAAGCCTAAAGCAATGCTTTTCAATACATTCTTTTTCATCATTTTGAACGTTGTTTCTGAATTCATAGGTTTTAAATTGTTATAATTAGTGAATAAAAGATTTGATTTCTTTATCAGAATTTCATATTTATACTTGTTCTAACCCATCTTCCGGGCATAGGATAATACCTGATAACAGCATAATTCTCATTCAGAATATTCAGCACTTCAAGTTTACAATTCAAGGCGAGTTCTTTAAAATGAAACAACTTTGAATATGAAATATTATGATCGGAATAACCCTCCAAACGATTTTCGGCATAATTCTGATAACCTGCATAACGAGCTCCCGACCATAACAGCGAATATGAAACATCGCCAAATTTTGTTTCGAGCAAGGCTCTTACCGAACCTGAAACACGTGGTGTATAAGGTATTTGATGTCCGTAAGTGTTGTTGTCGGGACTGGTTGCATCAACAGCATTTTGATAATTGTAAGCCCCTGTTAACAATAATCTTGTTGTTTTACCAAGTTTAAAGAGAGTTTCAGCATTCACTTCCATACCTGTAACCGAAACTACGCCGAGATTGGTTACGCTCCAGTAGTATAGATTTTTTGCAGGCACAACAATAATTTTATCATAAATTTGGTTCTTAAAAAAATCAGTGGAAATTGAAAAACCGTCCATCTCTTTGGTTAATGTTTGAGAAAAAGTAAAACCAATATTGAACTGATTTGTAGTTTCGGGTTTCAAATTTGGTTTTGCCACACGGCTGTAATACATATCGTTGAAAGTAGGCAATCTGAAAATATTTTTATAGAAACTTCTAACTCTTAAATCGATTGTGTTGAATGGTTTATATGATAAACTTACATACGGTGAAAGTCGGTTATAATGTTTATAATTTTCATTTTCTTTTATGGATTCAGAAACAGTTGTCGATAATAAACTGCCGGTAGCGAGAATATGATTATTTACAAATTTTGCAGCCACAACAGTAAGCAAACTTTTTCGCACCGGAAGTGGGAAACTTTGAGTCAGGTTTTGATTATCGAATTTTGCTTGTAGATTATTATAAAAACCATCAGTCGATACCGAAAACGAAAGATTTTCAAATGCCCGAATCAACATAGCAGCAGAGCCGTAAAATTCATTTTGAAGATGTCTGTTTTCTTCGAAACCTGCGATGTTATGAAATACAGTATCGGTATAGTGTGAATAACCCCGATGGTATTTTGCGTTGATTTGCAATTGAACGATTGTAGAAAATTGCTTATGATAGTGTGTTTGAGCAAAAAATGTATATTCGTTCAAGCGTTGCGAAGTAAATGCGTTTTGATTGTAAAATATTGTTGCTCCGGGCAAACCTCTATCAGAATTGAAGTAAAAAAATTTGATTTTGCCCGATTCATACTCAGATGCATTATAATATATATTTCCTTCAATTTTTAGGTTGGCAACGTCAGAATTCAGTCGTTTTTCAACGGTAGTCAAAGCGCTGTTCCCCGTGCTGTAGGTGAGTTTATAAGGATAATCTCCTTTTGCTGTAAGCCATTCTCCACTTAATGAGCTTGCAATTTTTGAGCTGATTTTCTTTTGTAAGAGAAAAGATGGGTTCGCCAATCCAAATGAACCTCCTTTGATTGAAACTTTTCTGTTGAGTGTTTTATTATTACCGAATTGGGGATTTAGTGTTCGGATGTTGAGCACTGAAGCCGATGCAAACATACGTGCAGGCTGAAAAATATTGTCGCTTTGCCCGTTGTTTAACGAAAGCATATCCACATTGTCGAGCGAAAACCTGCCGATATCAATTTGTCCGGTTTGGCAATCGGTAAGCGTTATGCCATCGTAGCTTACAGCCGTGTGTGCTGCACCCAAACTGCGTACCGAAACAGTTTTCAGTCCGCCAATGCCACCGTAATCTTTTACAGTTACACCGGCGAAATACTTCACTGCATCAGCCACTTGCAGTGCATTCAGTTTTTCGAGTTGCTTCGATGAAAGAATTTGCAATGGAGCCGATGACCGAACTTCGGTATTGCGATATTGTTCATTTACGGTTACTTCACCTATTTCATATACTTTGGTTGTGTCGGGTTTTTCATCGGCTTTTAAAGCCAACGAAATACCACAGAAACCTGTTATGAAAAGCAAAAATCGAATGTAGTAAAAATTGGAACCCGTAAGAACCATACAATACTATTTGTTTAAATAATAACCAAATAGCTTGCAAGAAAAAGTAAAATCAACAAAGCTGAAAGTGAAAACTTTTTTGCTGCATTGGTTTTGAGCTTATCCCCGAAAGCTTTAAACTTGTTTTTCTTCGTCAATCAAAAAAATGTTGAACGAAAAGTGCATGGCAGGTCTTCTGACTTACTCCCGTATTTAAACGCCTTCCCGAAACCTTGACAACGGTTATCAGACAACAGTTTAACTATTTTCTGTTGTCTGCCGTCTGTTGTCATTCGAAACAGTGGCATGAGTGTGTTCAATACGTTTTTCTCTTTCTCCCTCTCCCTCGGAAGAGGGTTGGGGTGAGGTGGAGCTTACAGCAGCGGGTCTGCTCAGGATTTACACCTGATTCCCTTTTCATCACTTACAGCCGGTTGGCTTAAGTGAACCATTGCAATACAAAGATAAAGAAAAAATTTCTTTATTCATTTTCTAATGGACTCTTTTTTAAAGAAAAAATTTTAAACCCCTGTATTTCAATATATAAAGAAGTAATATTAAATATTTCTACAATAATTTGTGTCTCATAGATAATTTTCTCTCTCGAAAAACATTTTACAGTCTTCAACCATTTTGCAGCGAATTCTCTACGATTTAGTTACAATAGCGTTAAAACTGGTGGATTTTGGGTGAATCAAAGGTACAATAAAAATATACATCGCTGAAATTCAGCAATGAAAATTTTCGGAAAGCTTTTAGTGCCCTGCAGAAAGAAAAATTTTCAGAAAAAAGAGTTTTACTTTGCAGTATGTATTTCAAAGCGACATATCGTCTTAATCCCAAGTCAGGCAAATCGGACTGGTACTTCCGTTTGGTAGAAAGCTATCGCCATGTACTTGACGAAGTACTTCAGCGTACCGTATTGAGTGTCGGTTTTTTGAATGAGTTTACCGGCGATCAGATTGATTTGAAAGAGAAGGGAATATGTGACAGGATAAGTGGTCAGAAAATTTTTTTGAAGATGAGAAGATAAGCGCTTTTGTGGAAAATCTTTATCAGCGCATGATAAAGGAAAATAAAGTTGATTTGAACATATCCGATTCCGGCAAAGACATAGACACAGTTGATTTGAATACGCTCAAATACAAGGATGTGCGTGAAGTTGTAGCTGAATGGATATGTTTACAAGCCTTTCGGGAATTGGGCATCGACCGTTATTTAGCTTATCGGGGCAGGAACGATGAAGATATTTCACTTGCCCTGAGCCATATTGTTTCATGGGCTGTTTATCCTGCATTGGAGCTGAAAACGGTTCGTTTTATGGAAGAGAATTCCTCCGTTTGCGAACTTACGGGTTACGATATTGACAAGGTGACCAAGGATAAATTGTACGGTATAAGCAAAAAGCTATTTGAGAAAAATCAGGATTGGAAAACTATTTGTCAAAGAAAACCAACGATTTTTTGTCCTGCAGGATGAAATCATACTCTATGACCTGACAAACAGTTATTTCGAGGGCGAGAAACGCGGCAGCCAGTTGGCACGCTACGGACGAAGCAAAGAAAAACGAAGCGATTGCCCGTTGGTTGTATTGGCATTGGTTGTGAACGTTGAAGGATTTATCAAATACTCGTCCATTTTTCAGGGAAACTTCTCGGACAGCAAGTCATTGTGCCAAGTCATCGACCATCTTCGTTTGTCTACCTCCACAAACAGCAAGCGAGCCATCGTGGTGATTGATGCCGGAATTGCCAGGGAAGATAATCTGGCCCTCATTCAGGAAAATGGATACGATTATGTCTGTGTAAGCCGCAGTACAAAAGCCCAAATCAGGAAATCCAAAACAGGGGAGCCTGTGATTGTGAACGATAAAAAGAACAGGGAAATAATCCTGGGAAAAGTGCACACTAACAATGATTCGGCTTATTACCTGAAAGTAACCAGTCCCGCGAAAGCGCTGAAAGAAAGAGCAATGAAAATATTGTTTGAACAGTGGTTTGAGGATGGATTGGAATGTGTCAACGCCGGTTTGAATAAAAAGTCAGGCGTAAAAACCTACGAGAAAGTGGAGGAGCACATCGGACGCATGAAACAGAAATATCCCTCGGTACACAACCGATATACAATAGAAATTGAAAAACAAACAGTTCTCGTAAACAGCAAAAGCAAATCAGGCAAAGCAAAAGAAAACTGCATCGCTTTGAAATGGGAGAAAATAGCCAAAGCGGATGTGCAAGAAAAGCAGGAATGTGGCGTATATTTTCTAAGAACCTGTATCAAGGAAAATGAAGAAACATTGGTTTGGACTGTTTATCATTGCATACGAAACATTGAAAGCAGCTTCAGAACACTTAAAACAGATTTGGATCTGCGCCCTATTCTTCATAAATCAGATGAAGCAACTCAGGCTCACTTACATTTGGGATTGCTGGCATAATGGGTGGTGAACACTGTTCGGTTTAAACTCAAACATAAGGATATTAAATCCGAATGGCGTGAAATAGCGAGGGTAATGAATACTCAAAAATGTGTTACTACCACCGTGCAAAATACCCGGGAACAATGGATAAGTATCCGCAAATGTTCCTAACCTGAAGAAAAAGTAAAGTGTATTTATGATGTATTGAAATATAAATAGTCGACCCTTAAAAAGTCCATAAACATAAGATTATCAGTAAAATAAA
>CAYNGF010000068.1:0-18989 GCA_964396515.1 uncultured Paludibacter sp. | reverse complement strand
ATCAAAACGAAGGTTGGGGAGCTGTGTTAAACGAAGCAATGAGTTGTGGCTGTACAGTTGTTGCATCAGATAAAATAGGTGCAGTTCCTTTTCTCGTTAAAAACAATCAAAATGGAATATATTTCAGATCAAATAATCTGAATGACTTGTATGAGAAAGTTGAAAGTGTAATTGATAATGTTGAATTACGACATGAATTAGGGAAAAATGCATATTTTACGATGTTGAAGCAGTGGAGTCCTCAGGTTGCTACTCAAAATTTATTAACCACTATTGATTCATTGTTACAGAATAATAAAAATGAGATAATTGACGGTCCGTGTAGTGTAGCAACAAAGTTAAACAGAATTAGATAAAGTTAATGAAAGTACTTTGGATTACAAATATAAAGTTTCCGGAAGTTTGTAAAGCATTGGGTGAGAAAGAACCTGTGATAGGAGGTTGGATGTATTCTTTGTCGTCAGAGCTTGCTAAGGAAACTTCTGTTAAGCTTGCTGTAGCAACTGTGTATAATGGCAATGTAATAAAGATTATTGAAACCAATAATATTACATTTTATTTGATTCCTTCAAAGAAAGATTATCAACATTATGACAAAAATCTGGAACATCAATGGTTGAAAATAAAAGAATTGTATATGCCTGATTTAGTGCATATTCATGGTACTGAGACACCCTATGGATTGGCATATTTAAAAGCTTGTGGTAATAATGGTGTCATTATTTCAATTCAGGGATTGTTGAGTGTTATTTCGAAATATTATTATGCGAACATCAATGCCCGGGATATTATAAAAAATATAACTTTCAGAGATATAATAAGATTTGATAATATTTTTCAACAAAAACGCAGGTTTCAGAAAAGAGGAAAATTTGAAGTGGATTCAATAAAATTATGTAATAATTTTATTGGAAGAACTTACTGGGATAAAAGCCACGTTTTTGCTCTCAATGCTAATGCGAATTATTTTTTTTGTAACGAAACATTACGACCCGTTTTTTACAACAATAAATGGGAATATGAAAATTGTAATAAACACACTATTTTTATCAGTCAATCTGTTTATCCAATTAAGGGTTTGCATCAGGTGTTGAAAGCTATGCCTTTAATTCTTAATAAGTTTCCGAATACAAGAATAGTTGTTTCGGGATACGATATAACCAATCAGTTTGACATTAAAAGCAAAATCAGATTAAGTGGCTATGGTAAGTATATTTTAAGTCTGATTAATAAATATAATTTGAGTAATAAAATTGAATTTATCGGCGAATGTGATGAAAACAAAATGTTGGGTCAATATCTAAAAGCGAATGTTTATGTGTGTCCTTCATCTATTGAAAACAGTCCGAATTCATTAGCTGAGGCTCAATTGTTAGGAGTGCCTGTTGTTGCAGCTTTTGTTGGTGGTATTCCTGATATGGTCAAAGATGGTGAAACGGGTTTTTTGTACCGATTTGAAGAGATAGAACTGCTTGCTGAGAAAATTTGTGATGTATTCAGAATTGAAAATTATAGTGATTTGTCAGAAAATGAGCGTGCTATCGCACAAGCAAGACATAACCCCGATTCGATCAAAAATGATATAATGAATATTTATAAGAATGTTGTTAATTGATAAATTTGGAAATAAATGAACATTCTTTTCATATTTAGTTTATAAAAGAGTTTTTATGCTGAATGATAATAAAGAGCGATTTTCTACCTTTTTGTACAATGAGTGGTATATATTATTAATAATCCTTCTATTGTTTTTAGGGTTTAATTTATATTTGGGCTTGCTCTTAATACCAATCGTTTTTCTTAAAATACGGATTACAAATCATACTGATATTTTATTTTGGGGAATTGTGGCTTTTTCGGTTTTATATTCTGTTCTCACAACAATATATGGTTTAAATGCAGAATCGAAAAGTGATACCCTGTTTTTTGCTTTTTATCCACCTGTTTTTTATATTTTAGGTAGATATCTTACTGAAAAATGGGAAAATAATATATTGTTCATTTTTTTTATTTTAATTTTTGGATTTTCATTTTCTGCGTTATCCGAAATACTTATTGATATTAAAACAAACGGTTTTTTAAGTATTTCAAGAGGACTTGATTTGAATTTTGGAAAAGATTTAGGAGCTACAGGTTATGGAATTAAATTATCAATAGGAGTTGCAGCAACCGGGTTATTCTTGAGTCCGGCGAATAATGCTAAGGAGAAAACCTATAAATTTTTGCTTATTATAATTAGTATCTTAAGTATAATCGGAACTATTCATCTTATTAACAGAAGTGGGTTAGTTATTGCATTTATTTCTATTGTATTTTTACTTGTAAAGAATATAAAAACAATAAGTAGAGCAAAATTATTTATTTTATTTGCGATATTAATTGCATTTATTATAATATACTTGATGCCTTTACTCGAAAGTTTAGATATTATTGATAGTTATGTTGGGAGGGAGGATCTTGAAGGATATGAAACCTCGAGTGCCGGTGGAAGAACTGAACGATGGATAGAAGGTATAAATGTTTTGCTTTCGAACCCATTTGGTGGAGGTTTTTTTAAAGATGGTGTAAGGTTTTATGCACATAATCTTTGGATTGATACCGGCGAAATGGTA
The DNA here is from genome assembly GCA_964396515.1 of uncultured Paludibacter sp. Classification (GTDB taxonomy): domain Bacteria; phylum Bacteroidota; class Bacteroidia; order Bacteroidales; family Paludibacteraceae; genus Paludibacter. The sequence continues at coordinate 16,377 of CAYNGF010000068.1, read as the reverse complement.
GGCATTATACCAACTCTCTTATTAATAATAATTACAGTAATATTTTTAAAGCAAAATTATAAACTTATTTTAAGAAATCAGAATGAAAGTAATTTAATAAAATCTATCTTATTAACATTAAACATCGGATTTTTTTTAACTTGCATGGTTGAACCAATTATCGAAGCAAATTTTACTTTTTTGTGTGGATATTTTTTCTTGTGGGGAATTACAAGTATTTTATTTAGAAATTTAAAAAGACTGGAATGAAGATTTATTTTCTATCAGGTTTATTTCCAAAAAATTTAAGAAAGGAAATTGAAGAAAACTCAAAAGGTAACATACAATACGCGTCTGATACATTTCAATGGAATTTACTTAATGGATTAAATTTTCATCTCGATAGCAAATTATTTATTGTTAATGCTCCTTTAGTTGGCTCTTTTCCAAAGTTTTATAAAAAGTTATCAATAAGAGAATCTTATATTGAATTAAATAAAAACCAAAACAAAAGTATTCAGTATTACAATATTCCAATAATTAAGAATTCATTTATTAAAAGTAAATTAGTTGGTGAATTAAATAAATTACATAAACAAAATGATGAATTTGAAGATGAATATATAATTGTTTATGGTATGTTGGCTCCCTGGGTGGAAGCTGCAGTAAAATTTAAAAAAAAATATCCCAAAACAAAATTGTGTTTGGTAATTCCTGATTTACCGGAATATATGAATGAAACAAGGAGTTTTGTACATAAAATCAGGATAGCTCTGCAAAGAGATTTATATCCATATTTGGTTCACTTCGATTCATTTATTTATTTAACCAAAGAAATGAATGAAAGAATTAACAAATACGATAAACCTTGGGATGTAATTGAAGGAATGGTTAATCCTGATGATTTTAATGCTAACCATAAAGTCCTTAAAAGTGAGAAAAAAGCAATTTTATATACAGGAACTTTGGCGCAACGTTATGGTATTAAAGATTTACTCGATGCTTTTTCAGGAATAGATGATGACAGATTTGAGTTATGGATTTGTGGGGCAGGAGATAGTGAGGAATTAATAAGGATGAAAGCGAAGCAGGATGGAAGAATCAAATTTTATGGATTATTATCGCGTGAAAAAGTTCTTGATTTACAAAGAAAAGCTACTGTTTTAATTAATCCGAGAAATGCAGATGATGAATTTACTAAATACTCATTTCCTTCAAAAATTATGGAATATATGCTTTCAGGTACTCCTGCAATTATAAAAGCACTTCCTGGAATACCTGATGAATACTTTAATTATCTATACGTTATTAGCAATAGTGCAAATGAAAGTTTACAAAAAAAAATAATCGAAGTTTTAAATAAAGAAGAAATAGAACTGAGAAATTTTGGTTTAAAAGCGCAGAATTTTGTGATAGAAAAGAAAAATTATATTTTTCAATCGAAAAAAATTGTTGAACTATTTAAGAGGATTTTGTAATATTTATATGAAGATGAAAATTGGAATTATAATTCCCGGCGAAATTGATAGTAATCATATTCCTTACATAAAATATTTCACAGATATACTTGATCAATACGGTAAAGAATATGAATTTATTTGCTGGAACAGGTTAAATTCTGATTCTGAAAAATATAAACAAAGCAATGTTCATTGTTTTAATTTATATAGCCCAGATACTAATAACTTTATAATTAAGATAATACATTTTTTATTATTTTCCAATTTTGTAATTAAAAAAATAAAAAAAAATAAATTTGATTTGTTAATAGTTCATACAATCATTATTGCCATTTTTTTATCCAGTTGTTTAAATAAAAAATATAAAAGTAAGTTTATTTTTGACATAAGAGATTATTCTCCAGTTGTTCCATATACACGAAGAATATTAAAAAGAATCATATCTAATTCATTTTTCACATCAATATCTTCTAAAGGATTTCTAAAATGGTTGCCTTCTTCTGACAAATACGTTCTTAGTCACAATATTGATAAAAAACTAATTACTTCTTACTGTTTTAAAAACGAAGCAATTAAGTTTCATAAAAAAAATTTTCAGGTTTTGACTATCGGACATTTAAGAAATTTTGAGACAAATGTTCGTTTAATGAATGATTTGGGAAACTTTAATGGTATTCAATTAGTTTTTGCCGGTGGTGGTATTTTTAAAGAAAAATTGGAGAGATTTTCCGGAAATAAATTTTCAAATGTTTTATTCACAGGTAAATATAAAAAAGTTGAGGAAAATCAAATTGTTGAAAATGCAGATTTTTTAAATATATTATTACCGATAAATATTTTGGAAAGCACATTAGTTAGTAATAGATTTTATTTGTCAGTTATTAATAATAAACCAATGATAGTAAATTCTGAAAGTTATCAATCAAAAATTGTTTCTCAATTTAACTTAGGATTAATTATTGGTAAAGATGAAAATATAAAAGAAAAAATTGAGAATTATATATCCAAATTTGATATTAATACATATCGAAAAGGTTGTGATGAATTTATTAGAATTGTAAGAGAAGATATTTTAATTTTTGAAGATAAAATAAAATTATTCTTACAAATAAAAGAAAACAAATTTTGAAATAAAAATTTAAGTTCTATGTTTAAAAATAAAACTCTTCTTATTACCGGAGGCACCGGTTCATTTGGAAATGCAGTGTTAAAACGTTTTCTGGATACAGATGTAAAGGAGATTCGTATTTTCAGTCGTGATGAGAAAAAGCAGGACGATATGCGCCATGCATTGCAAAGTCCTAAAGTGAAATTTTATATAGGCGATGTACGCGATATGCGCAGCGTGGACGATGCTATGAATGGTGTTGATTTTATTTTTCATGCAGCAGCGCTGAAACAAGTTCCTTCGTGTGAGTTTTTTCCTATTCAGGCAGTTCGTACCAATGTTTTTGGTACCGAAAACGTGTTAAATTCTGCTATATCTCATGGTGTGAAAAGAGTAGTTGTACTCAGCACCGATAAAGCTGCATATCCCATCAATGCCATGGGAATAAGTAAAGCGATGATGGAGAAAGTAGCTATTGCAAAAGCACGCTCATTGGGTGAAAATCCACAAACCACGATATGTTGTACCCGTTATGGAAATGTTATGGCAAGTCGTGGTTCGGTAATTCCGTTATGGATTGATCAGATACAGGCAGGTAAAGAAATTACCGTTACCGATCCGAACATGACGCGGTTTATGATGACACTCGATGATGCTGTTGATCTGGTGTTGTATGCGTTTCAGCACGGACAAAGTGGCGATTTATTTGTTCAGAAAGCTCCTGCAGCTACGTTGGATGTGCTGGCAAAGGCTCTGACTGTACTTTATAATTCTAATGTAAACATTCGTACCATAGGGACAAGGCATGGCGAAAAACTTTATGAAACTCTTGTAACCCGCGAAGAAATGTCAAAAGCCGAAGATATGGGGAATTATTTCCGCATTCCTGCAGATAACCGCGATTTGAATTACGATAAGTATTTTGTGGAAGGCCAGGAAGAAATAGCTACTATCGACGATTATCATTCGCACAATACGCAAAGATTGGATGTTGAAGGAATGAAGCAGTTGTTGTTGAAAGTAGTAAAGTTGTAATTTAAGATACAAGGAAAAAGATACAAGGAAAAAGTGACATAAAAGTAATGTTATGAGAGAGAATGATTTATTGGAAAGAACATTTAATTTCGGAATAGATTGCATTAAATTTTTGAGACAATTGCCGAACTATCAGGAATATTATATCATTAAAAACCAACTTATTAAGAGTTCAACTTCTACAGGTGCTAATTATGAGGAATCACAAGCAGGTTCTTCAAAAGCAGATTTTAGAAATAAAGTAAGAATTGCTTTGCGTGAAGCAAGAGAATCAAATTATTGGTTAAGGGTAATAAAAAAAATTGGAGATGTTAATGACCCTGAATTAGATAAATTGTTAAATGAGAGTCAAGAAATTAAGAATATATTAGGAGCGATTGTAAATAATACCAAATTGTAAAAAGAAAAATGAGAAAAGTAAAAATACACACTTGAAAGAAACAAGTTAAAAGATAATATTTGGAAGATACTCCTCTTTACTTTTGTCTTTTTACTTGACTATTGCTTCTTTTTCCATGTATCTTTTTACTTTTTCCTTGGCTCTTAAAAAGAAATATGAAAATACTAATTACAGGTGCAAAAGGTTTTATTGGAAAAAACCTGATAGCTGAATTGAAAAATATTCGGGAAGGAAAAACGAAAGTTTATCCGGTTTCAAAGGATTTGCAAATCTTCGCTTACGATGTGGAATCGAATCCGGCTGATTTGGATGTGTATTGCCGTGAAGCGGATTTTGTGTTTCATTTGGCGGGTGTAAACCGTCCGGAAAAGTCGGAAGACTTTATGGCGGGTAATTTTGGTTTTACATCCACTTTGCTCGAAATGCTTAAGAAATATGATAACAACTGCCCGGTTATGATTTCATCGTCCACTCAGGCTGCGCTCGAAAATGCTTACGGATTGTCGAAGCGGGCAGGTGAGGAGTTGATGTTTGATTATTCCAAAGCAACAGGCGCGAAGGTGTTGGTGTATCGTTTCCCGAATGTGTTTGGCAAATGGTGTCGCCCGAATTATAACAGCGCGGTGGCTACTTTCTGTTACAATGTGGCACACGGTTTACCCATTCAGGTGAACGACCCCACGGTAACAATGCATCTGGTGTATATCGACGATGTGGTGCGTGAGTTGATTATGGCTTTGGCAGGACTGGAAACCCGTACTGATAAATATTGCGAAGTGCCGGTGGTGCATACAGTGAAACTGGGGGAAATTGTGGATTTGGTGTATTCATTCAGCGCTTCGCGCGACAATCTTTCGGTGCCCGATATGGGAGACGCTTTTACAAAAAAGCTTTATTCTACCTATCTTTCATATTTACCCGAAGATGCATTCAGCTATCCGTTGAAAATGAATGTGGATGAGCGCGGCAGTTTTACGGAAATTATTCGTACAGCCGACAGGGGACAGTTTTCAGTGAATATCTCGAAGCCTTATATCACCAAAGGACAACACTGGCATCACACCAAAAACGAAAAGTTTTGCGTGGTAAGTGGTCGCGGAGTGATACGTTTTCGTAAAATAGATGATGAAAAAATAATTGAATATTTTGTGTCAGGAGAAAAAATTGAGGTAGTTGATATTCCGGTTGGCTATACGCATAATATCGAAAATCTTGGTGAAACAGATATGGTTACATTTATGTGGTGCAATGAGGTGTTTGATGCGGAGAGACCGGATACATATTTTGAAAATGTAACCCCTAATCCCTAAAGGGGAAAGATGCAAAGATCATTGTGAATATTTAATTAGAAATCTAATAATGGACTTTTGATAACATGGGTATTGCAATAATTGAAATATTAAAAATGTAGCAGGAATAAAACCTTATTTGATTTTAGTATTAAACCTTAGTACGAAAAATAGTAAAGCAAGTTATACACCTTATTACCATATTATTTATGAAAGTAGAATACAATAATTTATATACACATTTTGTTTTCACTACTTTACATCGTTTGCCTTTAATAAGTGACGAAAACAGAATAAGAATAGAAAAGTATATTACAGGAATTGTAAACAACAATAACTGTAAATTGTATGCAATATATGCAAATCCGGAACATGTTCATTTCCTTATATCAAGAGCGCCTGATTTGTCAGAAGAAAAAGTTGCAGGTATTGTAGCTGCTTCTTCAAGTCAATTTATCAATAAAAATAAGCTATGTGTAGGAAGATTTGAATGGCAGGAGACTTGTTCGGCATTTTCGGTATCAAAAAACGATGTAGATAATGTTTGTAAATATATTTTGGGGCAGAGGGAACATCATAAAAAGCAAACATTTCAGGAAGAATATGATGCATTTATAAAATTTTATCAACAAACGATTAAAAAATAAGTCCCGATAGCTATAGTGACTTATTTGCTAAATCGTGTAAACTATATGTATAAAATAAGGTAATAAGGTTTTGGTTACCAGTGTTATTGTTTTTTCTACTAAGGTTTTGTTTCAAGAAACAAGGTTTTGAAAATATGGTATTGCAATAATTGGATTATTAATAATGTAGCAGGAATAAAACCTTATTTGATTTTAGTATTAAACCTTAGTAGAAATAATATGCAACAATATATGTACCTTATTAGCTTATTTGCTAAATCGTGTAAACTATATGTATAAAATAAGGTAATAAGGTTTTGGTTACCAGTGTTATTGTTTTTTCTACTAAGGTTTTGGTTCAAGAAACAAGGTTTTAAGAAAAAGGATTTAAATAAATGGTTTATCAAAGATATAATAAGAATTAAAAACCTTATTTCTTTTGTATTAAACCTTAGTAGAAAATATGTATAACACATTAAATTAACCTTATTAGCTTATTATATGAATTGTGTGAGTTCTGTACTATAAATAAGGTAATAAGGTAAATATCTTGTTATGTTAGATTTTGTACTAAGGTTTTGTTTCAAGAAATAAGGTTTTAAAATTAATTATTTAGAGAATATAAAAAAGCAAACTAACTATTCCCCCCTTTAGGGGTTGGGGGTTATTATTATGAAAAAACTAAAAGTCCTTACTGTAGTGGGCACACGCCCTGAAATTATACGCCTTTCGTGCGTTTTACAGAAGCTTGATGCTTCCGAAGCCATTGATCATATACTGGTGCATACCGGTCAGAATTACGATTATGAGCTAAACGAAGTATTCTTCGAAGACCTCGGATTGCGTCGTCCTGATTATTTTCTGAATGCCGCCGGTAAAAATGCTACCGAAACAGCCGGGCAAATCCTGATTAATATCGATCCGGTGCTTGAAGAGGTGCAACCCGATGCTTTTTTGGTATTAGGCGATACAAACTCATGCCTTTGTGCCATAGCTGCCAAGAAACGCCATATTCCTATTTTTCACATGGAAGCAGGGAATAGGTGCTTTGATCAACGTGTACCTGAAGAATCGAACCGTAAAATTGTAGATCATATATCAGATATTAATCTTACGTACAGCGATATTGCCCGTGAATATTTGCTTTCAGAAGGTTTACGCCCCGACTGTGTAATCAAAACCGGTAGTCCAATGTTTGAAGTGTTGAATACATATATGCCAAAGGTAATTAAGTCTCAGATTCTTGAACATCTGAACCTTGAAAAAGGAAAATATTTTGTAGTTTCTGCTCATCGCGAAGAAAATATCGCTTCTGAAAAGAACTTCTTCAATCTGGTGGAAGTTCTAAATCAGGTGGCTCTAAAATATGATTTTCCGGTAATAGTTTCCACACACCCACGCACTCGTAAAATGATAGAGAAGCATAACATTCAATTTCATGCGAATATAAAGTTAATGAAACCGATGGGGTTAAGCGAATATCTGGCATTGCAGTTAAATTCAAAAGCTGTTTTGTCCGACAGCGGAACCATAAGCGAGGAGTCATCAATACTGAATTTTCGTGCACTGAATATCCGTGAGGCCCATGAACGCCCGGAAGCCATGGAAGAAGCCTCGGTGATGATGGTGGGTCTGAATCCTGAAAGGGTAATGCAGGGACTAATTCAGCTACATCAACAGAAAACAGGTTCAGAACGCAATTTTCGACCTGTTGCCGATTACAGTATGCCAAATGTGAGTGATAAAGTTGTGAGAATAATTATTTCATATACTGATTATATCAAAAGAGTTGTTTGGAGTGAGTAAACATTTATATTTTTTAAAAAATAATTGTTTGAAATCAAATTAATAATTATATTTACAACATAGTTTGCAAGAATTTATTTTAAAGTAAATTAGCGTTTTAACATTTAATGAATATATCTATAATAACCGTATCGTTTAATAGTTGTACTACTATTAAAGATACTTTTGATTCTGTTTTAAATCAAACTTATAAAAATATTGAATATATTGTAATAGATGGGAATTCAAAAGACAATACAGTTTCAATAATTAAAGAATATGAACCACTTTTTGAAGGTAGAATGAAATGGTTAAGTGAACCTGATAATGGATTGTATGATGCAATGAATAAAGGAATACGAATGGCAAAAGGTGACATTATAGGTATAATTAATTCAGATGATTTATTTTGTGATAATGATGCTATAAAAATTGTTGTGGATGAATTTTTGAATAAAAAAGAAATAAATGCAGTTTATGCTGATTTGTATTATGTTTCCCAAGATAATACAGATAAAATTATAAGAAAATGGAAATCCGGTGTACAGAAGTCATTTAAAACCGGTTGGCATCCCGCTCATCCAACGCTGTATATTAAAAGAGAAATCTATGAAAAATTTGGGTATTTCGATTTATCGTTTAAATTAGCTGCTGATTTTGAATTAATGTTACGTTATTTCGACAAATTTAAAATTAAAGCAAGTTACCTTCAAAGGTCATTTGTTAAAATGCGTTTAGGTGGCACAACAAATAAAAGCATAAAAAATATTTTGAAACAAAACATTGAATGTATTAGAGCATTTAAGAAAAATGAGATTAAAGTTAATGCATTTGTTTATCCAATATTCAGACTAATTCCAAAAATAAAGCAGTTTACAAAATGAAAAAATTATTACTGACTGGATCATCAGGTTTTTTAGGCAAAAATATATTGGATAAACTAAAAAATATCTATAATGTAACAACCTTAGGATTGACAAAGGATGAAGATATTTTAACAAATCTTTCTATAGAAATACCTTTTATACCAATAAAGCCTGAAATTGTTTTACATGCAGCAGGGAAAGTTCACAGTATATCTAAAACAGATAATGATAAAAAATCGTTTTTTGATATTAATTATCAGGGAACTATAAACTTATGTAAAGCACTTGAAAAATCAGGTATTCCCCAATCATTTATTTTTATTAGTAGTGTTGCTGTGTATGGATTAGACGAAGGTGAAAATATTGATGAATCATTTCCATTAATTGGAAGTGATCCTTATGCACAAAGCAAAATTAAGGCAGAAAATTTTCTGACTAATTGGTGTAATGAAAATAATGTAAAACTTATAATCCTTCGTCCTTCATTAATTGCAGGCCCAAATCCTCCGGGAAATTTAGGGGATATGATAAAAAGTATAAAGAGTGGGAGATATTTTAGTATTAAAGATAAGAGAGCATTTAAAAGTATTTTAATGGTTGAAGATATTGCGAATTTAATACCATTAGTTGAAAATAAAAGTGGAATTTATAATGTTTGTGATTCACAGAATCTTACATTTAACGAAATTGAGAAATTAATTTCTAATCAATTAAATAAAAAACAACCTATATCAATTTCTTATAGTATTGCAAAATTATTAGCAAAAATCGGAGATTTTCTTGGGCCGGGTTTTCCGTATAATACCAATAAGTTTAAGAAAATTACACAGACTTTGACTTTTTCAAATGAAAAAGCTAAGCGAGAGCTATCATGGAAGCCTTTGAATGTACGTGAAAATTTTAAAATTTATTGATTTCTGCAAATTTTTAATTCATGCTTTACATCCTACTCACAATACTTCTTTTTGGCGCTCAGTTAGCTTATTTTAATGTTGCAGAGCGGTTCAGTATCATTGATAAACCAAATGAACGCAGTTCACATAAAGGTATTATTTTGCGTGGTGGTGGTATAATTTTTTATATCGCTGTATTGTTATATTTTTCTGTCAGTGGTTTTCGCTATCCATGGTTTTTTGCCGGATTAACTGTAATTTCATTAATTAGTTTTGCCGATGATGTTAAAACGCTTTCGCCTCGTCTTCGTTTAATTGTTCAGTTTGCCGGGTTGTTTTTAATGTTTATCGAATGGAATTTATATTCGCTTCCATGGTATTTCTTTGTTATAGCTTTGGTTCTTTCAGCCGGAGTATTGAATGCCTTCAACTTTATGGATGGAATAAATGGTATAACCGGTGTGTATAGTACTGCTGTTTTAATAGCTTTCTGGTTTGTTAACCGGCAGGTTTCATTTACTGATAATCGCCTGATTTATATTGTACTAATATCATTGGTAGTATTTAATTTCTTCAATTTCAGAACAAAAGCCAAATGTTTTGCAGGCGATGTAGGTTCAATTACCATAGCCGTAATTATAGTTTTTCTGCTTGGTCAACTCATAATAAAAACAGGCAACTTCAGTTATTTTGTTTTTCTGGCAGTTTACGGAGTCGATACGGTGTTAACTATTCTTCACCGTATTAAGTTAAAAGAAAATATTTTTGAGCCGCATCGGAAACATTTGTTTCAGTTGCTTGCCAACGAACTGAAAATTCACCATTTGCAAGTATCAGCCTTATATGCTATTTTGCAGTTAATCATTGCTTTAGGTTTGCTTTATTTTCCTCATTATGGCAATTTGTATCTAATTGTTGTTGTCTTGCTTTTGTCCGGCATATATTTGTATGTAAAGGGTAAAATTTATCATTTACATAAGCAGAATTAAAAAATTTATATGAATTCAAAGGTTTAGGGATATTATCCATTGCAGTGAACTTGTAATTTGTTTCCTTGTTCACTTGTTCACTTGTTCACTCGTTTCCTTGTTTCCTTGTTTCCTTGTTTCCTCGTAACTCATAACTGTAAATTTATGAACTATCTTGCCCATATTTTTCTCTCCGGTTCCGATCGTCGTTTACAATTGGGCAATTTTATTGGTGATTTTGTAAAGGGAAACTCCTATCAGCAATATCCTGATTCTATTAGTAATGGTATAATATTACACCGCAAAATAGATGAATTTACAGATGCACATCCTTTTTATCGTGAAATTATTGAATATATTCGTCCTGAATTTGGACGATATGCCGGGATAATGGCTGATATGTATTCCGATTTTTTTCTGGCTACCGATTTTACAATATACAGTCCTGATTTAAGTTTAAGAAAGCTATCATGTAATTTTTATCTCACTTCATTATTTTACTACCGATATTTGCCTTTTCGTGTTAAAAAGTTTATTTTTCATTTTATCGTAACCGATAGACTCCGGCAATATTCAAATCATCGAGGTTTACATGATTCCCTGAAAATTATGTCAGAACATAAATCGCCGGCAATTAAAGCTATCGAAGGTGTCGATTTTCTTATATCCAATGAAAATTTGCTTCGCCAAAAATTTCATTTATTTATGCCACAAGTAATACAATTTGCAAATGAGGAAAAGAGCAAATTTATTTAATTTGAATTTTTGTAGTTAAGCTTTATTTTGAACCGAGAAGCCGGTTAATTAAATTACTTGCAATAATTTTTACAATATGTGCAAATAAATAATTTATTTCTTGTGATAACAATAAATTTACTACATTTGCAATTATTATAAAAGTAATTATTATAAAAGCAATAATTTTATGTCTTTAAAAAATCCATTTGTCATAAGTGGTTATGTTTCTCCATACTATTTTTGCGACAGGGAGGAAGAAACTCGTTTATTGCTGCGTAACCTGCTTAATAACCGAAACACTGCTTTGATATCAACCCGTCGCATGGGAAAAACCGGATTAATAAAGCATTGTTTTCAGATGCCTGAGCTAAAAGAAAATTTTTACTGTTTTTTTATCGATATATATGCAACATCTAATCTTCGGGAATTTGCTTTATTGCTTGGTAAAGAAGTTTTTGAGTCGCTCAAGCCTAAAGGACATAAATTTCTCGATCAATTTCTGAACATAATCACATCATTGCGTGCTGCATTTAAAATTGACGCTGTTAGTGGTGAGCCTTCGTTTGAGATTGGGCTTGGTGAAATTAATGAGCCAATAAAAACGATAGAAGAAATATTTCAATATCTGGAGCACGCAAACAAACCTTGTATTGTAGCAATTGATGAATTTCAACAAATAGCACACTATGACAGTCAAAATACCGAGGCTGTTTTACGTACAATTATTCAAAGTTGCAAAAATACATATTTCGTTTTTGCTGGAAGTCAACAACATATTATGTCGAATATTTTCCAGAGCGCAACGCGACCTTTTTATCAGAGTGTGAGCATGATGCAGTTACTTCAAATTCCATTCGAAAAATATAAGGAATTTGTAATCTTTCATTTCGAGCAGAATAACCGAAATATTTCTTCTGAAGTTATCAGAAAAGTATATACAGATTATGATGGCCATACATGGTATTTACAAATTTTATTCAATGAAATGTTTTCGATGTGTAATGTAGGCGAAAGTTGTGATTTAGAACTTTACTATTTAGCTGAAAATAATATTATTGCATCACAAATCTTTACATTTCAAGAAATTTTGGCACGTTTGCCTCAAAAACAAAAAGAAGTATTAATTGCCATTGCAAAAGAAGGGAAAGCAAAAGCAATTAACTCAACTCATTTTATACAAAAACATCAGTTACGTTCAGCAAGTTCTGTTCAATCAGCGGTAAAATATTTAATTGATAAGGATTTGATAACTGTTGAATCAAATATTTATTCCGTATATGACAGATTTTTCGCTATTTGGATAAAAAAAAGTTTTTAAAATATAACAAAAAGAAATATTTGAAATGCCTAAAAAAGTATTTGTAAGCGGTTGTTATGATATGCTGCATAGTGGTCATGTCGCATTTTTTGAAGAAGCAGCCAGTTATGGCGACCTTTATGTTGGAATTGGTTCGGATAAAACCATAAATGAACTGAAAGCCCGTAAAACCATAAACAGTGATGCAGAACGACTTTATATGGTAAAAGCACTGAAGTCTGTTAAAGATGCCTGGATAAATAAAGGGAGCGGTTTACTTGATTTTTTAGAAGAAATAAAGGAGTTGAAGCCCGATATTTTCTTTGTAAATGCCGATGGACATACTGCTGCAAAGGAACAACTTTGTAAAGAACTTGGAATAGAATATATTGTAAGTCAGCGTATTCCGCATGGAAATTTGCCTGCTCGTTCAACAACTGCACTTCGTCAGGAATGTCGGATTCCGTATCGTATTGATTTATGTGGTGGTTGGCTCGATCAACCTTATGTAAGTAAGTTTGCATCGGGGTATGTAATTACTATCAGCATAGAACCGGATTACGAATTTAACGATCGTAGTGGAATGGCAACCAGCAGTCGTAAGAAAGCCATTGAACTATGGCAAACGGATATTCCTAATGGAAATCACGAAAAATTGGCTCGTACACTTTTTTGTTTTGAAAATCCACCCGGAACTAAGTATGTTAGTGGTTCGCAAGATTCACTGGGAATAGTGATGCCTGCATTGAACCGATATTTTTACGAAAATGATTACTGGCCTTCAAAAATTGAAAGCATTGATGATGCTGAAATTCTCGAATGGTTGGAAAAAAGAGTATGGATGGTACCTCTTTACCCGCGCACAGATTCATACGATGTGCTTGCCAACACAGATATCAACCACGAAAAGGCGTTGAATTTAAGTATTGCTGCCAACGAATGTTGGGATGCTATTATTAGTAAAAATGCTGTTGCTACCGGCGAGGCTATCAGAAAAGGTTTTGAAGCCCAAATTGCCATGTTTCCAAATATGGTGAATGAGGATATTTTTGAACAGATTGAAGTGTATAAAAGAGAAGTACTTGGCTGGAAACTTAGTGGAGCAGGAGGGGGTGGTTATCTGATTTTTTTTAGCGAAAAACCTCTTAAAAATGCTATGCAAATAAGAATAAGAAGAAAATAAGGAGCGAGAAGCGAGTTGTGAGAGAAGTTAACAAGTAAACAAGTAAACAGTTACGAGTTAAAAGTTACAAGGAAAAGAGCAAACAATTGAAAAATGAAATAGCTTAGTGTGTGACTATGTGGCAAATTTTTATTTTTCATCTGCAACTCGTACTCGAATCGAACTTAAAATTCACAATTCACAATTCATAAATCTTAATTATAAACCGTAAACCCTGAAAAAATATGCTAATCAATAAAAAACTTTTCGATGAGTTAAGTTCACAGGCTGCTGATAATGAAAGGTTAAGAATAAACTTTAACCTGCATACTTCTTTGGACGATCAGGTGCAACGCTTATTCAATGCGCTCGAACCGGGAACGGTTCTACCTATTCATCGGCATAAGAATACTGCAGAAACTTATATTGTGTTGCGTGGACACCTCGAAGTGCTAATGTATAATGAAAATGGTAATCTGACCGAAACTTTCGATATCAATCCTGATGAGGAGAATTACGGAATGCATATTGATGCAGGACTATGGCACACCATCAATGTACTTGAAAAAGGAACAATAATTTTTGAAGTGAAACAAGGACCATATAAATCGCTTGATGAAGATGAAATTTTGCATCTTTGAAAGATGCAGTTGAATAACGCTGTGAATTTTAAACAAAAAATAGCACTGTGTTTACAGTGCTATTTTTGTTTTTCGGTTACCTGAAGTTATAATATACAATTGATTCCTTGCTAATCCATTAATAATTAAAAGATTGGAGGTAGCATTTAACGTCAGTATCTTTTGTCCAATCATATTAAACACATTCACTAATTCTCCAGTATGTGGTACTACAACTCGAACAGTTCCATCTTTCAAAGGAGTAGCTAAGAGGAGTTTACTGTCAATATCTTTTAAGGTATTTACTTCAATGGCATTTGAAAATGCAGTAAGGTTTTCATATTTTATGGTTTTATCTTCATATAAAGTTTTATCACTGGCCTTAACTTTATAAAAATACTTTCTTTCAGGAATTAAATCATTTTGAATATCGAAGGTTTCTGTGAGCCATTTATCCTTAAAATTAATTTCTAATTTGTAAGGGAAAGTAGCTGTAATGTCATCAATAATAGCAAATCCTGAACCTTTTCTGAATGTGAATTTAAATTTTTTAAAATTATCTGCAGGGTTGAGGGTTATTTTTTTAACCTCGGAAAGTGATGATGTAACGCTTACGCTATCAAGTGTTTGCCATTTATTTCCATTCCATGCTTCAAAATAGATGGCTCCCATATCGCCTGCAAGTGATTTTACGAATGCAGAAATAGTTGATGGAGCAACAATATATTCATCAGTAATAACGCCATCACCGGTATTTTTAAGTTGTATAGCAGGTATCGCTTTACCACTGTAGGTCGATGATGCAGTTACAGCATCCGATAGTATTGTCCATCCTGCAGGTGGGGTTAAACCTCCATCGAATCCTTCAGTTATTTCAGAATTCCCATCTGAAACGTTGTAAAGAGTAAGGTAATAACCACTGGCATCGTACACCGGTTCCCAATTTGCCTGAAAACTCGACATAGTTATATCAGATGCTACATTAGCAATCGGAGGTACCACATATACCGGTCTTGTAGATGTTCCGGTAAGAGGAATAATAATTTTTTCAGCATCAGTGGTTTCAATGGTCAAGTTATCAGTGTGAGTTGCTTTATACGAAGGTTCAGTTGGATTGTATCTGATCAGAATTTCAGTTTCAGGAAGCTTATTCCCATCTTTAATTAACACGAAAGATTTTACCCATTCACTATTTATGTCGTTTGCAATTTTAAATTCGAAATGATTTTTTGATATTAAATTGATTTTAACGTTATCAACGAGTAAATTTCCACTAATTCTCAAAGTTTGTGGGGTTGAAGCAGTACCATGAACTGTTTTAAAACTGGTTAAAGTATTTTGAGCAACTAAATTAGCTACATCTCCGCCACCTTTAAAACGAAAAGTGATAATACCATTTTCCTGTTTTATAAAAGTAAGCGGTTTACCAATATCTACACCAGAACGGAGTACAGGGTTGTATGATGTAACTTCGGCAGTCGGAAATACATCACCTGCAGCAGAGCCTATCGATGCTATTCCATCGGCCTCCATAATATCGACACCCATCGAAGTTGCAACATTATTAACTGTGTTATCTCTCCATGTGTTAGGGTTATAATAAATTCTTGTAATTAACATTCCGCTGTTTGGTAAATAGGCATCCCAACCTTTTTTTTGTCTGTTTTCCAGCATGAAAAACTCTACCGGATTAGGATTTTGTCCGTTTAAGTTATGATTACCGTATTGTGAAATGAGATAAGCTTTATTCGTGTCAAGTAAAGAACCTAATTCACCATTCTGGGGTTGAATTAATTCAGTTGGTCGCAACCAATTCAAATAAAAACGGTCGAAAGCTGAATATGTGGGTGGAGTCCTGCCTTGATTAAGATATGCTCCGTTATCCATGATATTCCAGTTTTGTAATGTGTAATGGGTAGCATCGTTGGTTGCATAATAATCAGCAAGGCCCAGTACATGCCCAAATTCGTGGGTAAAAGTACCTATACCGCACATATTTGTTCCGGAACTTCCTCTTAATTCAGAAGTACAGGCATAATCGTATATTTTTACGCCATCGTACGTTACATTTTTATTGCTTACTACCCAACGATGTGGCCATACGGTGGATTCTTTTGCACCTTCTGCCTCATTGTGTCCGGCATAATAAAT
>CAYNGF010000067.1:0-19064 GCA_964396515.1 uncultured Paludibacter sp. | reverse complement strand
ATCGCTCAATCCAACTGGTATGCCTTTGGTCGTCAGGCATGGGACAATCAGATAACAAGTGCTCAGATAGCCGATGAATGGATAAAACTGACTTTCGGTAATACTGCCGATGTGAAGAATACCGAATGGAACAATAATTTTCTTACTCCGGTTAAACAGATGATGCTGGATAGTCGTGAAGCTGTGGTGAACTACATGATGCCTCTTGGTTTTCATCACATTTTCTCGGCCGATGAACATTACGGTCCGGGCCCATGGTGGGCACCTAAAGGGATGAGAGCCGACTGGACACCGCCATATTATCATCAGGCTGCGGCAGATGGAGTGGGTTTTAATCGAACAAGAACAGGCAGTAATGCTGTAGAACAATACCATGAACCGCTTGCTTCACAATTTAATGATCCGAAAACTTGTCCGGAAAATGTTCTGCTTTGGTTTCATCACCTGCCCTGGGATTACAAGATGAAAAGCGGACGTACCTTATGGGACGAAATTTGCTATCATTACGCTACTGGTTTGGAACAGGTAAATGAATTTCAAAAAATCTGGGACAAAGTGGAAAAGTATGTTGATAAAGGACGATTCAGCAGGGTGCAAAGCAAATTACGTCATCAACGTAGGGATGCTCAGATATGGAATGATGCTTGTTTATTGTATTTCCAGCAATTCAGCAAAATGCCTATTCCTTATGAACTTAACCGTCCGCAAAATGATTTGGACGAATTGATTCATAACGATATGAAGCGTTTTAAGTAATTGGTGTCATATAACATATACCATTCCCATCATAAATTTTAAAAATATAATGAAAAGATATATTTCTTTGGCTGCTTTGTTAATTGCTTTGTTTATGGCAATTTCGTTGAATGCACAAAAAGCGCTTAATCCGATTATTTTTGCCGATGTTCCTGACATGTCGATGATTCGTGTGGGCGATACATTTTATATGGCCAGCACTACCATGCACATGTGTCCCGGAGTTCCAATAATGAAATCGAAAGATTTGGTGAACTGGGAAATTGTTAGCTATGCTTACGATACGCTTGGCGATGATGATGCATTGAGCCTTGTGAACGGAAAAAGTAATTATGGGAGGGGGTCATGGGCAAGCAGTCTTCGTTATCATAACGGAATATACTATGTAGCAACTTTTTCACAAACTACTGATAAAACCTATATTTTCAGAACCAATGATATAGAAAAAGGGAAATGGGAGAAGACTGAATTTAAACCCGGATTCCATGATTGTTCGCTGGTTTTTGATAATGACAGGGTTTTTCTGATAACCGGAAACGGTCGCCTTCAGATTGTGGAACTGAACAAAGACCTAACCGGCGTTAAAGAAGGAGGTGTCAATCAGGTATTAATTGAGAATGCAAGTGCCATAACCGAACCGAATATGCTGAGAGCAGAAGGATCGCAACTTTTCAAACATGATGGTAAGTATTATTTGTTTAATATTTCATGGCCTCGCGGAGGAATGCGTACGGTATTGGTAAACAGAGCCGACAATCTTTTCGGCCCGTGGGAAGCCCGTATAGCTTTGCAGGACAAAGGTGTGGCGCAAGGTGGTATTATCGATATGCCTGATGGCAGATGGTTTGCTTATATGTTTCAGGATCACGGATCGGTAGGACGTATACCTTTTCTGGTTCCAATGAAATGGGTGGACGGCTGGCCGGTAATGGGCGAAAATGGAAAAGTGCCTGAAATGCTTGATTTGCCTGCAAATAAAAGCCTGATTCCCGGCATTGTCAATAGTGATGAATTTACCCGCAAAAAAGGCGAACCCGCTTTACCGTTGGTTTGGCAATGGAACCATAATCAGGATAACAACCTTTGGTCGGTGACCGAACGACCCGGATATTTGCGACTTAAAACTGCCCGTATCGACAGTATATTCCTCAAATCGCGCAATACGTTGACACAACGCACTTTTGGTCCCGTTTGCTCGGGAACAACATTGCTTGATGTTTCAAAACTGAAAGATGGTGACTTCGCAGGTTTGGTGGCATTGCAACGCAAATTCGGAGTGGTTGGGGTGAAAGTGGTTGGCAAAGCGAAATATGTGTATATGGTGAGCAACAAAACCGATAAGCCAACAGAATTACAAAGCATTCCGCTTTCAAAAAATAAAATCTATCTGAAAATTGAATGCGATTTCCGTAACCAAACGGATGAGGCCAGATTTTTCTACAGTCTCGATGGCAAAAAATGGAATGTCATTGGCAATTCGCTCAAAATGGAATATACACTGATGGAGCATTTTATGGGATATCGCTTCGGATTGTACAATTATTCGTCGAAAAATCCCGGAGGATATGCCGATTTTGATTATTTTCGCATATCCGATAAAATATCTGAAAACTAAATGATTATGAATAAATTGAAGAACATTTTTTTATCGGTATTTTGTTTTTTGTTTATTATCGGAATAGCTCAAAATCCAATTATTCACAATCAATTTACGGCTGACCCTACCGCTAGAGTTTTCAACGGAAAAGTTTATCTTTTTCCTTCACACGATATTAAAGCACCTGAAGGTAAGAATCTTCGTAAAGACTGGTTCTGTATGGCCGATTATCATGTGTTTTCTTCTGAAAATCTTACCGATTGGACAGATCATGGAGTAATACTAAGCCAGAATAATGTGAAATGGGTGGATTCTACCTCATACAGCATGTGGGCACCCGATTGTATAGAGCGAAATGGAAAATATTACCTCTATTTTCCTGCGAATACCAATCAGGTTGATGTCAATGGACGGAAAGGTTTTAGTATTGGTGTTGCAATTGCCGATAAGCCAGAAGGCCCTTATGTTCCACTCTCCGAACCTATAAAAAATGTGAGAGGTATTGATCCTTGTGTATTGATTGACAAAAGCGGGCAAGCCTATTTATATTGGTCGCAAGGTCATCTTTACGGAGCAAAACTAAGTGAAAATATGACGGAATTAATCTTCGAACCATTAATTTTAACAGACTTACCTCAGAAAGGATTGAAAGAAGGTCCGTTCGTGTTCGAGCGAAATGGAATATATTATATGACCTATCCACACGTAGAAAACAAAATCGAACGCCTTGAATTTGCAATGGGAGATAATCCGCTTGGTCCGTTCAAATTTGCCGGAGTCATCATGGACGAAGCTCCCAACGGATGCTGGACCAATCATCATTCTATTGTCAATTACAAAAATCAATGGTATTTATTTTATCATCAAAATGATTTTTCACCAAAATTTGATAAAAACCGTTCAGTTCGGATTGACAGTTTATTTTTTAATGCAGATGGTACCATAAGGAAAGTGAAACCGACATTGCGTGGAGTTGGGGTTACAAATGCATCAGAAAAAATTCAATTGGATCGCTACAGTCGCATCAGTGAAAAAGGTGCCATCGTGGTTTATAATGACACGCTTAACTATTTCGATGGATGGAAAACGGTTTTAAGCGGTAAAGATGCATGGATTCAGTATAACAGTGTTGACTTTGGTGGTGGAAAACAAAAATGGGTGGAAATAAAATATCAGTCTCCAAAAGGTGCAGTTGTTTCATTAAGTCAAAACGATAAATTTAACCATAAAATCAAACTTCCAGTTGCAGTAAAATGGAAAACAGCTCGAATTAAAGTTTCAGGAATATCAGCAGGTGTTCAAAATTTAACCTTGATAAATTCAGGAAATAATTTAATAGAGATTGACTGGATAAGATTTAAGTAAAAAATACTTTTAAAATCAGCAGGATAAAATGAATTCAAAAATCAAACAATTTTTTGTTTTAACACTACTTAATTTTTTGTTTGTTATATCAGTGCAAGCACAGCAAATTACAGGTGTAATAGCCAATATCGTTGTTGATAAACCTGTTTCGGGCAATGAGTTTCCCATTGTAGCAGAAAATAAAGATCACGCCTCTATTCGCTACGATGTGAATGATTTCAAAGGCGTTCTCCGTGCCATTAGCGATTTGCAAAATGATATTCACTGTGTAACAACTCAGAAACCCGACTTGTTGACCTCGGAATCTGCTAAAAATTATGAAATTATCATCGGAACTTTAGGAAAAAATAAGCTGATTGATGCACTGGTAAAAAGTAAAAAACTCGATACGAAGGATTTAAAAGGTAAATGGGAAAGTTTTGTAATTACTACCATTGATAATCCACAGCCCGGTACGAAAAGCTGTTTGCTGATTGTGGGTAGTGATAAGCGCGGAACTATTTACGGAATCTACGAATTAGCGCAACAACTGGGCGTATCGCCGTGGTATTGGTGGGCCGATGTGCCGGTAAAACATCGTGCTTCGGCTTATGTATTGGCCGGTCGTTACACCTCGGGTGAGCCTAAAGTGAAATATCGCGGTATTTTTATCAACGATGAAGCACCTTGCCTGACAACTTGGGTAAAAAACACTTATGGTACCGATTATGGCGATCACCGCTTTTATTCACGGGTTTTTGAATTAATTCTTCGTCTGAAAGGTAATTATCTGTGGCCGGCCATGTGGGGTTGGGCTTTTTATGCCGATGATCCAATGAATTCTCAACTTGCCGACGAAATGGGCGTGGTGATTGGCACTTCGCATCACGAACCTATGGCACGTAACCACCAGGAATGGACACGAAATAGAAAAGAATATGGCGCATGGAATTATGCGACAAATCAGACGGTAATTGATAAATTCTTCACAGAAGGCATTGAACGCATGAAAAATACGGAGGATATTGTCACCATTGGTATGCGTGGCGATGGCGATGAAGCCATGTCGAAAGAAACCGATGTGCAATTGCTCGAACGGGTGGTGAAAAATCAGCGCAAAATCATCGAAAAGGTTACCAAACGTCCGGCTAAAGAAACTCTGCAAATATGGGCTTTGTACAAAGAAGTACTCGATTATTACGATGCCGGAATGCGTGTCCCTGACGATGTAATTATACTTCTGTGCGATGATAACTGGGGAAATGTACGCCGCTTGCCCAACGAAAAAGAGCGAAAACATCCCGGAGGCTGGGGCATGTATTATCATGTGGATTATGTAGGAGCACCCCGTAACACCAAATGGCTGAATGTTACACCTATTCAAAATATGTGGGAACAATTGCAATTGACTTACGATTATGGTGTGGATAAGCTTTGGGTGCTCAATGTGGGCGACATAAAACCAATGGAATATCCCATAACGCTTTTTATGGATATGGCCTGGAATCCGACCCGCTACACAGCAAAGAATCTGTTGGAACATCCACGCGCATTTTGTGCACAACAGTTTGGCGACGATCAGGCTAACGAAGCAATGCGAATCCTGAACCTGTACAGCAAATACAACGGACGCGTTACTGCCGAAATGCTTGATAAAAATACTTACAATCTTGAAACGGGCGAATGGAAGCAGGTTTCAGACGAATATCTCAAACTTGAAGCGGAAGCATTGCGACAATATCTGAATTTAAAACCTGAATACAGGGATGCTTATAAGCAGTTAATTCTGTTTCCGGTTCAGGCTATGGCAAATATCTACGAAATGTATTATTCGCAGGCCATGAACCACAAACTGTTTGCTGAAAATAATCCGCAAGCCAACGAGTGGGCTGACAATGTGGTGCGTACCTTTAAGCGCGATGCTGAATTAAGTTACGACTATAATAAAGTTATGGCTAATGGCAAATGGAACGGAATGATGATTCAAAAGAAAATAGGATATACCATTTGGAACGATAATTTCCCTGCCGATAAATTACCCGAGATTTTCCGTATTCAAAATCCTGAAACTGCAGTGGGTAATTATATATTTAGCCCAAGCGATGGCTTTGTGGCTATCGAAGCCGAACATTATTACTCGTTAAAAGATGCCGCAAACGCAAAATGGACTGTGATTCCGTATATGGGTCGCACGTTGAGTGGTGTGTCCTTAATGCCATATTCACAGTCTGTTGATAATGCTTCCATTTCATACAAAATGAAACTTCCCGATAACGTTAAAACCGTTACAGTGCATGTTGTTGTGAAATCAACGTTGGCTTTTGCCAACCTCAGTGGTCACCGTTACAAAGTCGGTTTTAATGGTGCTGACGAACAAACCATCAATTTCAATTCGGATTTGAACGAAAAAAAAGAAAATATTTATACCATATTCTATCCTACAGTTGCCCGAAGAGTGGTTGAGAAAAAAGTTGAATTGAATGTTCCTGCCTCAGTAGATGGCATGCAAATGCTGACTTTATCTCCGTTAGATCCCGGAATTGTTTTCGAAAAAATTGTAGTGGACTTTGGAGGTTATAAAAATTCGTATTTATTTGGTAAAGAATCGCCCTGTAATAGGTAAATTGTAATTATCGTTTTATGAGAAAACTACTCATAGTGATTTATGTTACAACACTCATGGTGCGATGAAACATATTATATCTAATTTGTGTAAGAAACAAACCGTTTGTTTTTGTTCTACGATCCAATAAAAAAACATGAAATGAACAAGTTGAAATTATTACTGATTTTTAGTTTTGCTACATTGACACTTATCTCTGTAGCACAAGAACATAAGTCGGAGAAACTCCGTGTTTTTAAATATACAAATCCGATTACCCGCGATTCTGCCATTTCCATGCGCGACCATTGCATCATTAAGGTGGATGAAAAATGGTATTGTACGGGAACATCTAATCCTGTTTGGGAAGGTCACAATCCGGGCGTTCGCTTATTGGTTTCTGACGATTTGATTAATTGGAAGCAACATTCGTGGTTGATTGATGCCAGTAAATTACCTTCCGATTGTCCGTATAAAGGTCGTTTTTGGGCACCTGAAATTCACTTTATCAAAGGAAAATACTGGCTGACTGTGAATAGCGGAAAAGTTACTGCCGAAGATCCAAAAGGAATGAAAACACATAGCGTTTGGTTGTTTTCTTCCGATAAGGTTACCGGTCCCTATAAATTAATCAATGGACCACTTACACAGCAATATAATAATGACGCAACGCTTTTTGAAGATGAGGATGGTCAGGTTTATTTATATTGTAGTGGTAATGGTCTTTTTCAGGCAAAAATTGACTTGAATACAGGAAAACTAACAACCCCAATACAAAAATTTCTTGATAAAAAACAGCCTGGTTGGCCCGAATGGATGGTAGGAGGAATTGAAGGACCTTTTGTAATAAAAAGAGATGGCTTTTATTTTATGTTTTTTTCGACATGGACTCGTGGTTATGAAGTTGGTTTGCTAAAATCAACTACACCAATGGGACCTTGGAAATTGGCTTCGCCGGAACCTATTTTCGGAACTAGAAAAAAAGGTTACAGACCTGAACTTGCAATTAGTGGTGGATACTCTAACTCAAATTTACCGATACGCAAGACCCTTATTGCGAAACCGGACATAATGCCTTGTTTATTGGTCCTGATGGTGAACTATGGAGCTCGTGCCATTACATGATGTACGAAAAACGTCCCTTTCCTTATTGTCAGACTTTTGAATCGTGGGAGTTGACTCCACAGATGGGAATTGAACCGGTTACCTATAAAGATGGAATGTTTTATATTCAAAGTCCCACTTGGACAGAACAAATAATTGAATATTAGGAAACTAATTTAATAATTCAGTTTGTTCTCAAATAGACATTAGCAATTTTCAATTATTAACTTAACAATTTCATAAAATGAATAAAAAATTTTTAGCATTTTGTTTTTCGGCTTTATTGTTTGTAATTACGTGTATGGCTCAGACCATTCAGCCGGAAATTTTGGAGGATTTCAAACCTTCAACGTTAAATCAGCCGGGTAAGGAATACCCACAGGTAAATTCACAGGGTTACGCGCGTTTTAAAATAATTGCCCCACATGCTCAAAGTGTAGTGGTAAGTCTTGGCTTGGGTGGAGCCAAAGGTGGAACTCCGCTTGCTAAGACAGAAGATGGCTCATGGATGGGAACTACGGCTGGTCCAATGGACGAAGGTTTCCATTATTATCACGTAACTATCGATGGTGGCGTGTTTAATGACCCCGGAGCTTTGAATTTTTATGGTTCGTCCCGTTGGGAAAGCGGTATTGAAATTCCGGCTCATGACAAGGACTTTTATGCACTGAAAGATGTTCCACATGGACATGTGCAGCAGGTTTTATTTCCATCAAAAAGCACCAATACTTCACGGCGCGCTTTTATTTACACTCCACCGGGATACGAAAAAAATCTTAAAAAACGCTTTCCGGTGCTGTATCTGCAACATGGTTGGGGCGAAGACGAAACGGCATGGAGCAATCAGGGTCATGCAAATCTAATTATGGACAACCTGATTGCCGAAGGAAAAATCAAACCATTTATTATTGTAATGACTTATGGTATGACAAATGAAATTAAATTTGGGGGACTTAGGAATTTCGATATAAAACCTTTTCAAACTGTTCTCCTCGATGAGTTAATTCCTTATGTTGACGCAAATTTCCGTACTTTTGCCAATCAGGCAAATCGAGCTATGGCAGGACTTTCGATGGGTGGAATGGAAACGCGCATGATTACGCTTGCACGTCCTGATGTGTTTTCGTACTATGGTTTACTAAGTGGTGGCGTTTACAAACCGGAAGATATCAAAGGAAAAGCAAATCCGAAACTTATTTTTATCAGTTGTGGAAGTAAGGAAAACCCCGATGGAGTTAAAAAAGCTGTTGACGAATTAAATGCTGCAGGAATTAAAGCTGTTTCGTATGTATCGGAAAATACGGCTCATGAGTTTCAAACATGGAGACGAAGTTTGTACGAACTCGCTCAGTTACTTTTCAAATAGAAATATCTATACTGCATTTTAAATAAGGCATTTAGTTTACAAAAAAAACCAGTTTATACACCATTTCAGCACTTTTTATCGAGGTTTTATTCTATAGAAATTGTTAATTTTGGTCAGTAAAATTTCTGTTCAAAAAATATAGTATGAAAAAAAATCAAAGTTTCATTTGCTTCGTTGCAATTCTTGTCATCTCTTCGCTTTCAAAAGTTTCATCACAGGAAATATGGAAGGATACTTCGAAAAGTTTTGAGGTCAGAACCAACGATTTAGTTTCAAAACTTACGCTCGAAGAAAAAACCCAACTTATGCGCTTCGATTCGCCTGGAATTGACCGTTTGGGTATAAAAGCATACAACTGGTGGAACGAATGTTTGCATGGTGTGGCACGCTCCGGGCAGGCTACAGTTTTTCCGCAGGCAATCGGTATGGCTGCCATGTGGGATACCAATCAAATGTTTGTCATTGCTAATGCTATTTCTGATGAAGCCCGGGCAAAATACAACAACTATCAGAAACAGGGAAAATACGGAATATATCAAGGATTGACTTTCTGGACTCCAAATATAAATATTTTTCGTGATCCGCGTTGGGGACGAGGCATGGAAACCTATGGCGAAGATCCTTTTCTGACTGCCGAAATGGCTATTCCGTTTATAAAAGGTTTACAGGGTAACGATCCTCGATATCTGAAGTTAGTGGCTACTGTAAAACATTTTGCCGTACACAGTGGACCTGAATCTACACGCCATTCTGCTACTGTTTGGCCTACCGATTACGATTTGTACGAAACCTATTTGCCTCATTTCGAAAGAACTATAAAAGAAGGGGGAGCTTATTCGGTAATGTGCGCTTATCAGCGTTTGCGGGGCATTCCTTGTTGCGGCAGTCAGTTTCTCGAAAATATCCTTCGTAACAATTGGGATTTTCAGGGCTATATCGTGTCCGACTGTGGTGCCATTCAGGATTTTTACGAAAAGAAAGCACATAACATGGTACCAACGGCCGAAGAAGCATCGGCGATGGCAGTGAAAGCCGGAACCGATTTGAATTGTGGAAGTGTATATGCCCGGAGTTTACTCAATGCAGTAAATAAAGGTTTGATAACCGAATCTGAGATCGACCGTTCGGTTAAAAGATTGATTATGGCGCGTATGAAATTGGGTGAATTTGATCCCGTAACCGATGTTCCCTTTTCCAATATTCCATTTTCTGTTGTCGATGGAAAAGAACATCAAGCAATTGCACTCGATGCAGCACGCAAATCGATGGTTTTGCTGAAAAATGACAAAAACATGCTTCCTTTCTCGAAAAACATAAAACGTGTTGCTGTTATCGGACCTAATGCAAACAATAAAGAAATACTTTTGGGTAATTATAATGGTTATTCTATGCACGAAATTACACCACTTCAGGGGATCAGAAATAAATTGCCAAAAACAACTGTAAAATACGCGCCGGGGTGTCGGTTAGCCGATGAATTACCACTGCTCACAGCTATCGAACCGGAATATTTTTACACAGATAAAACATTAAAAACAAAAGGATTAACTGGCTTTTATTATTCCAAAGCCGATTTTAAAGGTGATGTGGTTCATACCCGTATCGATAAAAATATCGATTTTATTTGGTGGACAAAAGCGCCATTCGACGATATGAATCCTGCTTCATTTTCAATTCGTTGGGAAGGAGTTTTAGTTCCGCCGGTGTCTGGAAAATATGCTATAGGGGGTGAAGCTTTCAATGGTTTCAATATCTATATTGATGGTCAAAAAGTGGTTACTGGTCGTAAAAGCGATCATGATCCCCGACGCGAATATGAGTTTATCGAACTGGAAGCCGGGAAAAAATACGATTTTCGGTTCGATTATCTGCAAAACAATACTGAATATGCCATAGCCCGATTACTTTGGGATAAACCCAATAATCAGATGTTGAAAGAAGCAATTGATGTGGCTAAAAGTTCGGATATTGTAATTTTATGTATGGGCTTAAGTCCTTCGCTCGAAGGGGAAGAAATGAAAGTGAAAGTAGCGGGTTTCGATCATGGCGATCGACTTGACATACAATTACCTGCTGTTCAGACCAATTTGATGAAAGAAATTATGAAACTCGGAAAACCAACGGTTTTGGTATTGCTCAACGGTAGCGCCATTGCTTTTAACTGGGAATCCGAAAATATTCCGGCCATTCTTGAAGCTTGGTATCCGGGTCAGGCAGGCGGCACAGCTATTGCGGATATACTTTTTGGCGATTACAATCCTTCAGGACGTTTACCTCTTACATTTTACAAGAGCATCGACCAGATTCCGGCTTTTGATGTATATGATATGAAAGGGAAAACCTATCGTTATTTCAATCAAAAACCCTTGTACGAATTTGGATATGGATTAAGTTATTCAAATTTTGAGTATTCCAAAATTGCCGTCCCGGCTGAAATAAAAGCGGGTGAAAATATCAAAGTATCGGTGAATGTAAAAAACACTTCCAAAATATCAGGCGAAGAGGTGGTACAACTTTATGTGTCGTTACCTGAGAGTAAATTACAAAAACCAATTCGTTCTCTGCAGGGATTTAAGCGTATTTCATTAAAAGCAGGTGAAACAAAAACTGTAGATTTTGAGTTGAAACCTGCGCAATTTGCAGCTCGCGATAACAACAATGTGCAAGTTGTAGAATCCGGAATTGTAGAAATTTCGGTAGGAGGTAAGCAATCGGACGAAAGTTCGTTAGCTATTAAAAAAGTACTGAAATCTAACGTAAAAGTTGTTGGTGATAAATTTATTATTGCAAATTGACATTTTATTAAAGCAAAGTATTCGAAAAAATAAGAAAAACATCCTGTAAATTGTGATTCACAGGATGTTTTCTTACTTTAAAAAATATAACTGATTGAAGCCATAAATCTATGATTATCTACATTATAAGGATTTTCAACCAAACCATTTTTAAGTAGTTTACCGTATTTTGCATTGGTTAATTCGTACTCCAGTGCAAGTTTGAAATTTGACAAATTATAAGTGATGTGTGGTGATATTCTGTAAAGTTGATCCAATTGCATTTGACTTCCCTGATAAAATCCATAACCGTAAGCCGTAAAATTTCCCAAAGTCGCGATTAATTCTTCTTCTGACCCAAGGTTTTTTGAAATTCCACCATAAATTCCAACCTGAATTTTAGTGCCGTAAGCTAAACTTAACCACGAAGTTAGGGTGTTAAAGTTTGTATAAGTATTTACATAATTCAATTCACCAATTTTTCGGGTTCCTTTCACGCCATAACCGCCAATCATTAAATATTCACTCAGGTTTTGTCCATAAACCGATTTTGCCCGAACTTGAAATTTGTTTTTTGAATATCGTGCATAAACCACAGCAGCAGCTGAATTTAATCGCTCGTGATTGATTAAAAGCGATTTTCCATCCACGCCTATACCGGCTCCAAAATCACTCGATTGATAATCCAAAGCAATATGCAGCGATGGTAATAAACCGTTTTTCATGTATGAAGCGCTTGCGCCAAGAGGTCCTTGCGACAAATACTGCATTTGATAGGATGCCGATGTCAAAAACGAGATTTCTTTGTTGAGGTTTTGCTTGAATCTGATTTGTGGACTTCTATTGAAAGGCTGAAAGGGTGTGCCAACGCTTAAAGCCGGTGTAATGGGTTGGCAATTATTATACATAGGATGCCAGGTTTGTCCAACAAGTAACTCCGATTTTTCCCAGTTTAATTTTAAATATGCCTGGCGAATTCTGATTAAATAGTAACTCGTGCTTATTCCTGCAAAATCACATTCAATTTTTGCTGATGATTTTGCACCTAAAATTGGAGTACCTGTAAAGTCAATACCTAATCTTGATGAAATTGCAAGCATTTGCGAATTTGGAGTAGCGTTAGTGTCTTCTCCCGTTAATATATTTGTGTCCTTTGGTTTTGGAAAAATATTTAATAAACCATCCAATGCTTCTACGTTTAGCCTTGAATTATAATACCATTCATTGCGTACGAAGCCATATAGTTTGTAACTTGCTGCAGAATCAGCAGCTTCAATTTTAAAAACGTATAATAATAAAATTGTGAAAGAAATTATTTTTTTGAAATTCATTAAATATTAATTATTTATGAAACATATTTTACTGATTGACAAGATGTTCAATCAAAATTTTTAAACCTATGCCAAAAAGAATAATCCCACCGATTATTTCCACATTAAAATTAAACTGCCTTTTAAAGTGAAAACCTAAACTCAATCCAATAATTGAAAAAATAAAACTGATAGAACCAATAATTGAAATTGCTATCCCTATTTTATCCGGAAAAGGTACAAACACGATTCCAGTTGCTAAAGCATCAATGCTTGTAGCAAAAGCCAAGGTAAAAAGCATTTTCCATTTGAAGGGGTTCGATTTTATCTCACAATGTGGATCTATAGGCTTCAAACCCTCAATAAACATTTTAATGCCGATAATACCAAGCAAAATAAAGGCTATCCAGTGGTCAAAGGTATTGATAAACTTAGCGAAAGTTAATCCACCAAAATAGCCAATCAGGGGCATAATAGCTTGAAAAAATCCAAATAGAAACGCCATTCGAAACGCTTTTTTCCATTTAAATTTCTTCAAACACATACTCTTACTAATGGAAACTGCAAAACAATCCATTGCAAGTCCGATTCCAATGATAATTATTGAAAGTAAGTCCATAAAAAATGACCCTCAACCCCTAAAGGGGAGTAAATATCCTTTAGGCAGTTGAGAGTTTTTTGTTCAAGAGCCCTTTGGGAGCTTGTGGTTAATTATAACATTTTTTTTACCTGCTCATAAACATTTTTACCAGTGAAGCCCAGTTTTTCGTCGAGTACTTTGTATGGCGCTGAAAATCCAAACGATTCTAATCCCCAAACTTTACCGTTTGATCCAACAAGTCCTTCAAGCGTTACAGGTAAGCCTGCAGTAAGACCGAAAATTTTTGCTCCGGTAGGTAAAACACTTTCCTGATATTCTTTAGTTTGATTACGGAATAAACCTTCAGAAGGTATTGAAACCAAACGAACTTTAATGCCATCGGCACGAAGCAATGCCGCTCCTTCGTTCAAAGTGGAAACTTCTGAACCAGAAGCAACTAAAATGACATCCGGATTACCATCGCAATTAACAACATATCCGCCTTTCTCAGCTTTCTTTGCTTCTTCTTTACGGCTTGTAGTTGCAGGAAGGTCGGCTATATTCTGACGAGATAAAATCAATGCAGTAGGAGTATGAGTATTTTCCAATGCCAAACGCCATGCAACTGTCGTTTCTTCTACATCGGCAGGACGAAGTACTAACATCGAATTATGTCCTTTATGGTTTTTGAGTTTTTCCATTAGGCGAATTTGAGCTTCCTGTTCAACAGGTTCGTGAGTTGGTCCGTCTTCACCAACGCGGAAAGCATCGTGTGTCCAGATAAATTTAACCGGTTGTTCCATTAATGCAGCCATACGCACTGCAGGTTTCATATAATCAGAAAACACAAAGAAAGTGGCACAAGCAGGAATTACGCCGCCGTGTAAACTCATACCAATAGCAACACATGCCATTGTTAATTCAGCAACTCCGGCTTGAAGAAATGCTCCTGAAAAATCGCCTTTGGTAAATGCTTTGGTGTTTTTAAGGAAACCATCGGTTTTATCAGAGTTCGAAAGGTCGGCACTGGCAACTATCATATTTTCAACCTGTTTTGCCAATTCGGCTAATACCGTTGCTGAAGCTGCGCGAGTTGCCTGTCCAGGTTTCTGAATTACTGCATCCCAATTAACATTAGTTTTTCCTGAGAAGAAAAAGTCGAGTTTTGCGGCTAACTCAGGGTTTGTCTTTGTCCATTCAGCTTTTGCAGCATATTTTTTAGCTACAATTGCGTTCAGTTCCGCCTCACGTTTTGCGTATAATTCGATAGTCTCAGGGAAAAGTACAAAAGGATTTTCAGGATCACCTCCTAATGCTTTTATTGATTCGGCAAACGAAGCACCACTTTCACTCAGTGGCATACCATGTGTTGCACATTGGTTTTCGAAGCTGGAGCCATCGGCTTTACGGGCACCTTTACCCATGATAGTTTTTCCAATAATTAGTGTAGGTTTTTCGGTTTCTGCTTTGGCTTCATTTAACGCTGCACGGATTTGTTCAGCATTGTTGCCGTTAATTTCAATCACTTTCCATCCCCATGCAAGATATTTCGCAGCGGTATCTTCGCTGGTTACAGCTTCAGTGCCTGTAGAAAGTTGAATGTCATTCGAATCGTAGAACATAACCAGATTGTTCAAACCAAGATGGCCTGCTAAACGTCCTGCCCCCTGTGATATTTCTTCCTGAATTCCACCATCGGAAATGTAGGCATAAATTGTTTGGTTCATAATATCACCAAAACGAGCTTTTAAAAATTTGGCCGCAATGGCAGCTCCTACAGCGTAAGCATGTCCTTGTCCAAGTGGACCCGATGTGTTTTCAATGCCGCGCATAACGTCAACTTCAGGATGTCCTGGAGTTGGACTGTTCCACTGACGGAATTGAGCAAGTTCATCAAGGGTGAATTTTCCTGTACATGCCAACACCGAGTAAAGCATTGGCGACATGTGTCCGGGATCAAGAAAAAACCGGTCGCGACCTTCCCATTTCGGATTTTTTGGATCATACTCCAGAAACTCGGAGTATAGAATATTGATAAAATCTGCACCTCCCATAGCACCTCCGGGATGTCCGGATTTAGCTTTTTCCACTGCAGCAGCCGCAAGTATGCGAATATTATCCGCTGCACGATTCAAAATTTGTGTTGAATTCATAATAATTTATTGTTGTTTAGTTTGTTTATTTGTTTATTTGTTTGTTTGTTTGTTTGTTTGTTGTTTTTACCTAAATTGATAAATCAACAGAATATCAAATTTATATCTCATAACCCGAAACCCGAAACCTGAAACTCGTAACTCTAAAATTTATACCCCAAAGCATAATTTACTCCCCATGTAGAGGTGTTATTTACACCAAAACCGGGTACATACCAAGGCGAAATTTTTCCTTCCATGTCGTTAGTAAGCATATTTTTATTTCGAATAGTCCAACCCATATAAATATTTTTAAGAATTTCAACTCTTACACTTGCAGCAAATTCAATCCATACTTTTGCTGCAATCTGATTATTATAATTATAGGTTTTGGTTTCTTTCCAATAATCATCAATAATGATGATATTATTCAAATCGTAACCGTAAGTTGTAAATCCAATTCGGGCACCAATAAGAAAGTAATTGGTAAATTTTTTTTCTGTTTTACTTTCTTTCATAACGTTAAAGTCAGTACCAACTCTCAAAAATGCACCGTTTGTTTTGAAAGTTATGTTATCGAATGTTGTTTTGTTTGCACCGGCAAAGCCTGCTTCTACAATAGGAAAATACTTCCCGAGTATTTTTGATTGAACTGCTCCTTCGAATGAATACGTTTCACCTGCAGATAATAAAGTGGTTACAATTGGTGAAATATCAACATCAACTCGAAAACCTTGAAAAAAATTAATTTTGGTATGAGTTGTGTCTTTTTGGTTTTGTGCTTCAAGTGTGCAAACAGACACTATCAACACAAAACTAATTAAATATCTGAATATGTGTTGTATTTGTGGTGTTAACATCTTTGTTTATCACACTTACTGAATCGATATAATGATTTGTTGAAATAACTTCATTTATTGTATGAACTGCAATACAGCCACATTCGAGAGAAAGAAAATAGTTTTCGTTGGTTTGATGAAAAATGTGGATTGTGTCAGTTACGTTATTAAAACGAATTTGAAAAACAGAAGGCTGCGAAAACTTCCTGAGGGGTAAATTTATAGATTGTAAATTTCTTTTTTTGTTGTAAATAAGCGAGTCGCGATCAATGGATCGTACCCAAATGCTGTCAATAGTTAAATTACTAATGGAATATTTTCCGGTAGTTTGATTCAGTAATTTTTGTTTAAATGCTATTGTTAAAACTACATTTTTTTCTTTACGGCATTCATCTGTTGGATTACAACCCATCAAACCGTTCAGAATTACTAAAACGAACAGAATTATTACTGAATTATATTTTTTTTTAGTCATTAAAAATGTATAATTATATAATCTCACGTACTTCTTTTTTCAACATGCCAAGAGCTATTATGGTTGGATTTTCAGAGTTTGCATTGTAAACACCAATAATTTTTTCAGCAAGTTCGGTTGCCGGAGCATCTTTTTCAATTTCTTCTGCCGAAACGTTTACAAGTTTCAACAAATTTTCCTGAACTGCCTTTAAAGCACTCCAAAGCTCATCGCTGATATAAATTTGTTGTGAAATGTTATGTGAAAATTCTGTTCTTATTTGCAGAAGCAATTGTTTATGAAGTTCCAAACAGTTCATTCCGGGTGCAATTACACTTAAGATCAAAGTAGCAGGGTTGGTCCTTTCAAGCAATAAAGCAAAACGTTCGTAAGCTTGTAATCTTATTTTAATTGTTTCCGGAGCGAGTTTAGTTTTTAATTCAAATTTCCGGCGTTCATTTTCGTTGCGCAATAATTTATGCAACAAAAAATAAGCTGTTATCACAACTAATACCGCAGGTAATATGATTTTTAGAATTTCTGTCATTATTTTTATCGTTTGATAATAAAGTAATTAACATATGTTAGAAGGATAATCACTTATTTATCCCTGTTTTTTTAAACAGAACTTCCGCAGGATGAATTGTTACAACACAACCTTTCGAAAATTCTTCCAATTCTTTTTTTATTAAACTGAAGAATTCAAGTAGTTTGGTTTTAACATCAACCATTTCAATTACTACCGGAAGTTTTTCGGTAAGTTCCCAGAATCTCGAATTACTTATACGATTACTACTTGCACCGTAGCCCATTATGCCTCGATAAACTGTTACTCCTTCAACACCATGTTTTTTGGCAAGTTCTACAATATTTTCGTACATTAGTTTTTGCTTGTGGCTGTCGGTACTACTCATGTAAATTTTCAAAACACTTATTTCTGATTCCATTATATTTTAGTGTATTAAATTTGAAAGAAAATATCCTGCAAAAACAGCAACCAAACCTAATATTAAACTACTTAAAATATATATAATTGCTGAAGTGTATTGTCCGTTTTGAAGTAAAGTCATATTTTCGAGTGTAAAGGACGAAAATGTTGTAAAACCTCCACAAATTCCTACCATCAGAAATAATCGTAAATTTGGTGACATTAATTCACTTCTTGAAGCTATTCCGGCTAAAAAACCAATTATCATACTCCCTAATAGGTTAACAATCAATGTCCCTACAGGTACTGAGAATAGTTGTATCGATAAGTTTAAACGTGCTACCAGAAAACGCAATATGCTTCCAATAAAACCGCCAAAACCTATGTATAGTAGTTGTTTCATTTATTTAGAACAAAGAACAAAGAACAAAGAACAAAGAATAAAGACACTTCAACGTATTTTTAAGTCATTTGAACTTTTTATTTTTTTGAATTTTGAGCAAATACTAATGAAGTAAGTCGTAAATAGTTTTAATACTTAATCTTTGTTGAGTTGCTCTTTGAATTTAAAAATCATTTTCTGAAGTTCAGGAATTTTGTTTTGTATATCATTTAATTTATTATCATCTAAATATCCTAAGTTGTGAGAAACAATTAATTCAGTTTCAAGTTCAATCAAAGAGCCATGCGAAATATCAAGAAAACGTGCAAAATCTTTATTACTCGACTTTGCAGAACCCTCTCCGATGTTTGTAGGGCAAGAAACTGCTGCTCTTTGCATTTGTGTAATTAAGCCAAATCTTTCGTGATTCGGGAAAGTATTGGTTATTTTATAAATTTCAGTTACCAGTAAAACAGACTGCTTCCAAATTTCAAGTTTTCTGAAATTATGCATGTATCAAATTTTTTTAGTTTAAGTTTCAAGTTTAATGTAAAGTCTTTGGTCCTTATTACTTGTTCCTTGTTCTATCATCAAATTTCCTTCTCAATCAAATAATTATTTCTTTCGCTTGAATTGCGCGATACAAGTTCTCCTACAAAACCTGTTAGGAACATTTGTGTTCCAAGAATCATGGCTACAAGTGAGATATAAAAATAAGGGCTATCTGTAACCAATGGTGCTTTTACGTGATTTGTAATTGCTATCAGTTTGTTAACTCCAACAACTACTACGGATAAAAATCCGAGTAAAAACATTAAACTGCCGTAAAGTCCGAAAAAGTGCATAGGTTTTTTCCCAAATTTCGACAAAAACCATAACGACATTAAATCGAGATA
>CAYNGF010000066.1:0-19397 GCA_964396515.1 uncultured Paludibacter sp. | reverse complement strand
TATGGTCGTGATGTTCAGGATGGAGGTGACACTTCCATTCCTGCTGATGTACAGGAAAAATTATTACGATTTTCAAAAGCTGCCATAGCGGTAGCCACTATGAAAGGAAAATCATATTTGTCAATAGGTTCAGTTTCCATGGGAATTGCAGGCTCCATCGTCGATGCTAATTTCTTTCAAGAATACCTTGGTATGCGTAACGAATATGTGGACATGAGTGAAATTTCGCGTAGAATACAACTTGGTATATATGATCAAGAAGAATTTAAAAAAGCGATGGAGTGGACTACCAAGTACTGTAAATCGCAAGAAGGCGAAGATACGAATGACGAGGACAAAAAGAAATCGCGCAAACAACTTGATGCAGAATGGGAATTTGTAGTAAAGATGACCATGATTATTCGCGACTTAATGATTGGGAATCCCAAACTGCGCGAGATGGGTTTCCTTGAAGAAGCTCTCGGACATAATGCCATAGCATCTGGATTTCAGGGTCAACGTCAATGGACAGACTTTATGCCAAATGGCGACTTTTCAGAAGCGATTTTGAATACTTCATTTGACTGGAACGGAATTCGCGAAGCTTTTGTAGTGGCTACCGAAAACGATTCGTTAAACGGTGTTGCCATGCTTTTCGGAAAATTATTAACTAATACGGCGCAGGTTTTTGCCGATGTCCGTACTTATTGGAGTCCGGAGGCAGTTGAGCGTGTAACAGGTTATAAATTAGAGGGTATTGCTGCTAATGGATTAATTCACCTGATAAACTCCGGCTCAGCCGCGCTCGATGGAAGCGGACAACAAACAAAAGATGGAAAACCTGCAATGAAACCTTTCTGGGAAATTACTGATGAAGAAGTGCAGAAAACCCTTGAGGCTACAACCTGGTATCCGGCAGACTGCGGATATTTCCGTGGTGGAGGTTTTTCGTCGAAATTTGTTACAAAAGGCGGAATGCCCATAACTATGGCACGAATCAATCTTGTGAAAGGATTGGGACCGGTACTTCAATTGGCTGAAGGCTGGACAGTAGAAATTCCTGCTGAGGTACATAAAACACTCGATGACCGCACCAACAAAACCTGGCCTACTACATGGTTTGCGCCTCGGTTGACAGGAGAAGGCAATTTTAAAGATGTTTATTCGGTAATGAATAACTGGGGAGCCAACCATGGAGCTTTCAGTTATGGACATATCGGTGCCGATTTGATTACGCTTGCTTCCATGCTGCGTATTCCGGTTTGTATGCATAATGTTGATGGCGATAAAATCTTCCGTCCGAGTGCATGGGCGGCATTTGGCATGGACAGCGAAGGTTCGGATTATCGCGCTTGTGCAACGTATGGACCGTTGTATAAGTAAACCCCCCAACCCCTAAAGGGGAATGAAATAAAAAAATTCATATATAATTATTGTTTTGATTTGAAGGATGTCAATCCAAATTGTCTCCTTCAAATCTTTTTTTATATATTTGTGGGTAAATTTGTTTGAAGAAAGAATTATTTATCAGAATATTTTTAGTGTTGAATACAATCATAAATTAAAGTCTTTTCCCTAAAATATCGCATTATGCCACAGTCTGATTTACTTTCAGAATTCAACAACATAATAAATATTGACAATCGGTTAAACTTTGGGTTAACGATAAACTCTGTAGGATATAAAAAAATTCTTCCCGATGAAAAAATTACATCAACCGAAAAGGGAAAAAATCTGAAATTTCACTTTAAAAAAGGTCGGATTTCCGATGAGTTTAAGTTGATTTATATTACAAGCGGCAAGGGAATTATTCATTTTGAAAATTCGGTTGATACAGAAATTTCGAAAGGTAAAATTCTGATTATAAAGCCACAGCAAAAATACGAATACTATCACATTAACAAAACCGAATGGAAGGAATATTTTATCCGTTTCGAAGCAAATTCAATGTATTACCATTTGATCAATTCATTGTTCGGCGAAGGAAGACAGGTAATTGATGTAGGTTTTAACGAGGAACTTATACGATTAATGCAAAGAGCCATTGATGTAGTAAAAAACAAACTGGAACATTCGCAGGTATATTTATCGGGAATGTTACTACATATTTTGGGGCTGATAATTTCTGAATCGAAAAATGTGGCTATTTCTAAAAGAGAAATACAAACCATTGAGCAGGCAAAAGTAATAATGAACGAAAATGTACTCTCCGAAATCAGCTTGCAGGAAATAGCATCTTGTTTAAACATGAGTTACACAACCTTTCGAAAAAATTTCAAAAAATATACAGATGTTTCTCCGGCAAAATATTTAAGCGAACTCCGCTTAAATAAAGCAAAAAAACTTTTAACCGAAACTCCCGATTCTATTAAAGAAATTGCCTATAAACTCCAATTTACTTCTGTGGAGCATTTTGGGACGATTTTTAAAAAAGCGACAGGAATGACCCCAAGAGATTTCAGATTTGCAAAAAACACATCTGAAAACGAGAATTAATTTCACCACAAGATAGATTTGTTCTACATTATCCTCAAAAATTATTTTACTTGTTTGGTTACAATGTAACACATTTTCCGTCAGTTAATAAACAAATAATTTTTATGACACTGAAGAAATTGTATGTTGCTACTGCCATTTTATTTTCCTTTCTTTTGGTACTTTCATGTTCAAAACCCGCATCTCCTGCGATCGTTGAAATTATCGATAGTGATAGAGTTGTAACATCAGCTGGATTAAAAACGATAGTTAACCAAATTCTTTCTAAAAACGAAAATATCTTTCGTTGTGAAAATCATTGGGCAATTTATTCTGATGCTTCTCAAATAGCGAAGTTGTCTCAAAAAATCAAAACCAAATTCCCTAACATTAAAATAAACCTGTACGATAAGCCATTCTATAATTTCAACCGCGAAAAACTAACAGGAGAAAAAGCTGCTGCAAAATGGGAACATATTATCATGACTGCCAATCTGGTAAATGACACTACGTTGCAAAAAGAATATATGGAATATCACAGGACACAATATGAGAAATGGCCCGAAGTTTCGAAAGGTTTTATCAATGCTGATTTTCAACAGTTACTGGTTTTCAGAAATGGGCGACAGTTAATGCTGGTGATTAGTATTCCCAAAGGAAAAACTCTGAACGAACTGAACCCGAAAACCACCGAAAACAATCCACGCGTAGAGGAGTGGAACAAAATAATGGCAAAATATCAGGAAGGAATTGAAGATGCACCGAAAGGGACAACGTGGGTGGTGTTTCGCAAGTTGCGCTGATATCTATTCCCGTTGGTCGCGATATTTGCCTTCGGCGATATTTAGCTTCGCTGATATTTTCAGAAATAAATTAAAATATAATACAAACCAGAGTCTTGGTTCTTGACTCTTGGTTCTATTATCTATACAAATGCAACAAACAAATTATCATCTTTTTGATTTTTTAGACTTTAGTCCTGAGTTGAACGAAGGTGACCGACTTTGGCGGGCATGCCTACCAACCAATATTCAGGAAATTAATGGTGACATTCTGATTACCATTCCTTTTCAGCAGCAAAATAATTCGAACGAAATAACTCCCGATATCTCCGTTGCGCGCAAAGAATTCGTGCTGCGCATTCAGGCGCTAAACGACAAAATTCTGCGTATTTCAATCGCATTTACCGGAGAAATTCAGGAATCGTCTGAAATGTTAAAATTAGATACGCGTTTAAAAAAACAGGCGCTTCATTTTGAGAATAATCCGGAAGAATGGATTGTTGTAGATGAAAATGGCGTTAAACGCGCAGTTTTCAGTTTTCGTGAGGCTAAAATCGACTGGTGGAGCGATTTATTGCCTGCACCTGACGACACATTGTTTCTGAGTCTTTTCCCCGATGGAAAAAAAGAAGTAGCGCTATCGGCGTATGATATGTTTTCACCAACCCGCCATGATGCTTTCGCGCTGGCTTATGTGGAAAGAAACGGTGAGGCAAACCGCACCACATTTTCATTCAAGGCTAAAGCTGACGAATGTTTTTACGGCACCGGCGAACGTTTTACCAAAATGGATTTGTCGGGCAAAACCTTTCAATTGCGCAATCAGGACGGACAAGGCGTAAACAACCGCCGCACCTACAAAAATATTCCTTTTTATTTATCGTCCGAGAATTACGGTGTTTTTGTTCACACATCAGCTTTTGCAAAATTTTCGTTGGCCGACCACTCCACCCGTTCGGCACAAGTGCTGGTGGAAGAACCGCTGCTTGATTTTTTTGTGATTGGTGGAGACAATCCGGAGCAAATTCTGTTTGGCTACCGACAACTTACCGGTTTTCCGAGTATGCCACCGCTGTGGAGTTTTGGCACATGGATGAGCCGCATGACCTATTTTTCGGCTGACGAAGTGACTGAAATTTGCGACCGTATGCGTACTGAAGATTTTCCGTGCGACGTAATTCATCTCGATACCGGTTGGTTTGAAACCGACTGGCTGTGCGAGTGGAAATTCAACGACGAACGGTTTCCTAATCCACCCGAATTTATTCAAAAACTCAAAAACAAAGGTTATCGCGTAAGTTTGTGGCAATTACCTTATGTTTCGTACAATGCCATTCAGTACAAGGAAGCCGACGAAAACGAATATATCAGCAAAAGTGAACGGAAAATATCAGGTTCGTCCAATTTCAGTGTGCAAGATTTTGCCGGAACTATTGATTTTACCTATGATAAAGCCACCGAATGGTACAAAGGTTTACTACGTAATTTATTGAAAATGGGCGTTGTATGTATCAAAACCGATTTTGGTGAGGACATTCACCTCGATGCCGAATATCGCAATATGACTCCCGAGAAACTGCATAATTTATATCCGCTATTGTACCAGAAAGCTGCATACGAAGTAACCAAAGAAATAACTGGCAATGGCATTATCTGGGCGCGGGCAGGTTGGGCAGGTTGTCAGCGTTATCCGCTGCATTGGGGCGGCGACTCAGCATGT
This sequence comes from uncultured Paludibacter sp., assembly GCA_964396515.1. Classification (GTDB taxonomy): domain Bacteria; phylum Bacteroidota; class Bacteroidia; order Bacteroidales; family Paludibacteraceae; genus Paludibacter. Next base: position 14,441 of record CAYNGF010000066.1, on the reverse strand, counting down.
TCGTGGGACGGACTGGCCGGTTCGCTCAAAGGCGGACTGCAACTCGGACTTTCGGGTTTTGCATTCTGGAGTCATGATGTACCCGGTTTTCATGGTGTACCTAACTTTATGAATTCCGTTTTGCCCGAAGATATTTATGTGCGTTGGACGCAATTCGGCGTCTTCTCGTCACACTTGCGCTATCACGGTTCACACAAACGGGAGCCGTGGCATTATCCGAACATTGCTCCCATCATCCGTAAATGGTTGAAACTTCGTTATCAATTGATTCCGTATATTCTTGAACAAAGTGAAAAAGCCACTAAAACAGGTTTTCCGGTACTTCGTGCACTGATTTTACATCACCCGAACGATAAAACTTGTCGTCATATTGACGATCAGTATTATTTTGGCGATAATATGCTGGTAGCCCCGGTGATGAATTCCGAAAATACTCGTGATATTTATCTCCCCGAAGGTACGTGGGTACATTTTTTCAGCAAAAAAGTTTTTGAAGGTGAACGATGGCTCAGAAATGTAGAAGTTCCACTGGACGAAATGCCGGTGTTTGTGAAACAAGGAGCAAAGATTCCAATGTATATGGAGGAAGTACGATGCACTGATGACATGGATTTATCAAAGGTAATTAAAATGAAATTCTAATTTGAACTACATAAACATATAGTTATCAGAGAATTATTTTATGTTCTATGTGTCTATGTGGTTAATAATAAACTAAATGACTTGGAAATCAAATTTCTCAGAAACAAAGAAGCATTACATCGATTGGTGGAATGGAAAAGGAATTGTACTGACCATGTGGGAGCACTTATTCAAAGAGGGTGCACCTTACGAGAATGTTTTGCCACCACCGCCACACAAGGATTTGAATCAGTTGTGGTTCGATGCCGATTGGCGTGCACAGCAGCTACATTATACCATGAGCCGCAACTCGTATATGGCTGACATTTTGCCGGTTGCCAACACACAACTTGGTCCGGGTTCGTTGGCGGCTATTCTTGGCTCTCCGCTCGAAGGTCGTGAAGACACCATTTGGATTCATGAAAAGCCCGGTTTCGACGGACAAATCATATTTGACGAAAAGGGTTGGAAATTGCACGAAAATTTACTCCGAAAATGTGTAGCCAATGCTCAGGGCAAATACATGGTGGGTTGTCCCGATCTTGTGGAGGGATTAGATGTTTTAGCAAGTCTGAAAGGCTCTGACAATGTATTGGTTGATTTAATTATGGATCCGGACGGCACGCTGGAGCAATTGCAAAAAATCAACGAAGTATATTTCGATGTTTTCAAACGCATTTACGATATTATCAATGTCAACGGCGAAATGGCATTTTGCTATTTTTCATTGTGGGCACCGGGAACTGTATCAAAACTACAATGCGATTTGTCTATTATGATTTCGGAAGATGATTATCGTACGTTCTGTCTGCCATTTCTGCGTGAACAAACCGAGAAAATTGATTATACGCTTTATCATTTGGATGGTGTGGATGCCATTCGTCATTTGGATTCTATTCTGGAACTTGAAAAACTGAACGCGGTTCAATGGACGCCGGGTTATGGTCAGCCACAGGGCGGCGACACGAAATGGTACAACTTGTATAAAAAGATTTTGGCTGGCGGAAAATCGGTTATGATCAATTGGGTAAAACTTGACGAATTGGAAACATTGCTGGATAATGTAGGTAATCAGGGAATGCATATCAATGTGGACTTTAAATCGGAAAAAGAAATTGAACAAGCATTGAAAATTGTGGAAAGGCATCGATGATATTAGCTCTGTAGATAGTAATCTTTGTCTGAAATTTTAGTTTCGGGCGATTTGAATATTATTTGTTACACTTAGAATTTTATAAACATTTAATTATACCACTGTTCTCCTTTGATAATCAATAATCCTTTTTCTTTCTCATTTGGAGAAAGTACCCCGGCTTGTTCCGATACATCGGAACAGGAGGATAGAGGTTCAAAGAGGGGTCGAGGGTGAGGTACCATGAAAGAATTAATTCACTTATCAACTTTAGATATTGTAGTTATTGCAACTTATATAGTTGTTTTATTGGCAATTGCATATTGGGCGAGTTTCAGTAGAAAAAACAAGAGTGAGAATCTGTTTCTTGCCAATAAAAGTTTGGGATGGTTTGCAATAGGTTTAACAATGTGGGGAACCAATGTTGGCCCTTCCATGCTAATTGCCAATGCAAGTAGTGGTTACGAAAGTGGCATTGTTGCCGGAAACTTTTCGTGGTATGCTTTTCCATTTATCATGTTGTTAGCCTTTGTGTTTGCACCGCGCTATTTAGGTGCTAATGTAACCACATTGCCCGAATATATGGGTAAACGTTTTGGAGAAACCACCCGAAAATACATTGCCTGGTACACCATCATAACAATTTTGATATCGTGGTTAGGATTAACACTGTTTTCCGGCAGTGTTTTTATGGCACAAATCCTCGATTTACCACTATGGCTTTGCATTGTTATTTTAGTATTTCTTTCAGCAACATTTACAATGGCAGGTGGATTAAAAGCAATTGCATATACCAATGTATATCAAATGCTTTTATTGATTGGAGTTTCAATATTATTATTAATAATGGCAACAATCAAGGCAGGAGGAATTGGTCACATCATTCATGAAACCCCATCATCGTACTGGAATTTATTTCAACCGCTTAGCGACCCGAATTTCCCATGGCTGGCAATCGTTTTAGGTTACCCTATAATGGGTGTTTGGTTTTGGTGTACTGACCAATCAATGGTTCAATCCGTATTGGGTACAAAAAATCTAAAAAACGGACAAATGGGTGCTAATTTTGTTGCATGGCTCAAACTAATTGATATTCCACTTTTTATTATTCCCGGCATCTTAGCATTCATACTCCTTCCGAATTTAAAAAACTCTACAGATGCTTATCTTCAATTAGTTCAAACTGTTTTTCCGAGTGGATTAACAGGTCTGGTAATTGTAGTAATGTTGGCTGCATTAATCAGCACTATTGGTTCGGCTTTGAATTCGTTGAGTACTGTTTTTACTATGGATATTTATATTAAACATTATAAACCCGATGCCGACAACCGACAAATTAGAATTATAGGTCGTTGGGTGGTACTTTTTGGTGCAGTAATTTCAATATTTTTAGCTATAGGAATCACTTCAATTCAGGGTTTAAGTTTTTTCAATATTTTCCAGTCGGTACTTGGTTTTATTGCTCCACCCATGTCGGTAGCATTTTTGTTTGCTGTACTTTGGAAAAAAACTTCGAAAAACGCCATAAACATAGTTTTGTCATTGGGTACAATATTCAGTATTGGGACAGGTATTTTATATTACAACAATTTAGTTTTTAGCCGAATACACTTTCTTTACGTTTCATTTATAATATTTGTTTTTTTGTCGGCATTTACTTACTTGTTTACAATACTGGATACAAAACACAAGTCAGTTTCAACACTTAATTATCAAACTATTAAAATTGAAAATTCGGTAAAAATTGCCTGGACTGTTTTGATTGTAATAATGATTGGTTTGTATGTGTTTTTTAATTGACCTCATCCATGCCCCTCTCTTTAAGAAAAGAGTGAATTTAAAAAGAATTGTAAATGATTAAATTGTTAATACATTTATGACACACAGAGAACGTTTTTTTGCAACCATAGCCAACCAGCCAGTAGATCGACCTGCTTCATGGCTGGGCTTGCCTGTTCCGGCAGCAGAACCCGAATTGTTCCGTTATTTCGGAGTAAATACTATTGAAGATTTAAAATTGAAATTGGATGACGATATTTTCCCGATAGAAGTGCCTTACAACTTTCCGCCGGCGAATCATATTGCCTGTGCGTTTAAGTTTGCTAAAACGGCACACGATGATAAACCCGACGAGCGAACATTGACTGCTCCGGGTTTTTTCGAAGATTTCGATGATCCTGACGATGTGGAGAAATTTCCCTGGCCCGATCCTGCATTGTATCTCGATGTTGAAGAATCACGTCGGCGCGCTATGGCAATAAATCCTGATTATATTCGAATGGGAGTTATGTGGAGTGCCCATTTTCAGGATGCTTGTGCCGCTTTTGGCATGGAAAAAGCGTTGATGGTCATGTTGGAAAACCCGGAAATGTTCAAAGCTGTGATTGACAGAATTACTGATTTTTATCTCAAAGCCAATGAAATTTTTTACGAAGCTACGAAAGGTTATCTTGATGCTGTGTTGATTGGTAATGATTTTGGAAGTCAGTGTAGCCTGATGGTAGATCCGGATTCCATTCGTGAATTAGTTTTCCCCGGCACAAAAAAATTGATTGATCAGGCAAAAGGTTATGGATTAAAAGTGATTCATCACTCCTGCGGTTCCATTTTTCCAATCATTGAAGATTTGATAAATATGGGTGTAGATGCCATTCACCCAATTCAGGCTTTAGCGCAGGATATGGATGCTGATACATTGAAAAATAATTTCGGAGGGAAAACAGCATTTTGCGGAGGTGTGGATGCACAATATTTACTTGTAAACGGCACACCAGAACAAGTTGCAGCAAAAGTAAAAGAACTGAAAACACTTTTTCCTACCGGATTGATCATTTCTCCCAGTCACGAAGCTATTTTGCCTGATATACCGCCAGCGAATATAGAGGCGTTGTTTGCCTCTTTAAATAGTAAATTGTAATTGAAAAAATTGTAAATGAAATGAAGCGTTTCGGACAAACTATATTACTCAAACCCGAAGGAGCTGATGCATATGTAAAGTATCATGCTGAAGTCTGGCCGGGAGTTTTAAAAATGATTATTGAGTGTAATATTCAGAATTACAGCATATTCAAAAAGGATTTGATGCTTTTTGCCTACTTCGAATATGTTGGAACTGATTTTGAAGCCGACATGGCAAAAATGGCTGCTGACCCGGAAACACAGCGTTGGTGGGACACCGTAAAACCACTAATGCAACCTATTGAAACACGCAATGCGGGTGAATTTTGGGCAGATATGGAAGAAATATTTCACTTAAAGTAATACAAACCACATAAAGGAATCTATTGTGAACTATATGCCTATGTGGTTCAAACAAATACTAAGCTAAACTCAAATCCATTTCTGCGAAATATATAATTAACATAAACCACATAGGCGCATAAGCCATATAAGCTGCTATTGTTAACTATGTGTTTATGTGGTTCATAAAACAACACTATGACTTCAAATCCAATTCTAGGAACTTTATTTCACGCAGTAGGAGGCGCATCAGCTTCCACTTGTTACTTGCCTGCACAGAAAACAAAACAATGGTCGTGGGGTACATTCTGGCTTGTTCAGTCTGCTTTTGCATGGCTCATCATGCCATTACTTATTGGCTGGCTAACCGTACCCAACTTTTTTGAAATTCTAAAAACTTCTCCTTCCGATGCATTTTGGGAAGCATTTTTTCTTGGGGCAGTGTATGGTTTTGGAGGTATGTCGTTTGGATTTGCCATTCAACATATCGGATATTCACTTACCTACTCCATCAGCATTGGACTTTCTGCAATTTTAGGAACTATGACACCCTTGCTACTTCACGGAACAGTAAATGAATATTTTTCCCGCCCGGGAAGCCATATTGTGCTCTTTGGAATGGTCATCGCTATTTTCGGAATTTTTTTGGTTGGACTTGCCGGTTTTAACAAGGAAAAAGATTTGGGTGAACTTAAAAAAACAGCTCATTTTAATATGACGACCGGATTAATTTTGGCAATAATCGGTGGATTACTTTCGGCAGTTTTTAATATTTCGTTGGAAGTCGGTCAGCCAATTGCCGATTTGGCTGCACAACATGGCGCAGGAGAGTTTGAAGGCAATGCAAAACTTGTAGTTTCTACTTCCGGGTGCTATTTAGTAAATTTAGTTTGGTTTGTGGTTGCCGGCATTCGAAACAAAACACTGAAAGAATTCACTTCTGCGAGTGGTATTTCTTTCAACACAAGAATTAAAAACGCACTTTGGTCGATGTTGGCCGGAACACTTTGGTGCGGACAATTCTTTTTCTATGGACTTGGGCATGTACGTATGGGAAATTTTCAGTTTATCAGTTGGGTGCTACATATGTCTATGCTTATATTTTTCAGCTATGGTGTTGGTCTTTTGATGAAAGAATGGAAACTTGTGAGCAAAAAAACATATTTAATTTTGATTGTTGCTCTGATACTTTTATTAGCTTCTTCGTTAATTATATCGTTTGGAAGCTGGTACGGTGAAAAATTTTAAAATTCGAAAAACAACGATTTCTCTAAAAATTAATGATACTAGGATTTTATTATGTAACTATTTTTTTTTGATTGAGGCTGCAAAAAAGTTTGGTTGTTTAGTTAATGTCGTTTCTTTGATTAATTCATTTTAGCAAACATAAAAATATTGCTACTAAACGTAACTATACAAATTTATTCATAAACAATATATCTATTAATACAAAAAATATTTCCATTCTTAGTAATTCGTCAATTTTATAACAGAAACAAATTAAAATATCTTTATTAACAGATTGTAGACAAAAATTATTAATAAAAAAGATTACTTTATCGATACTATATTAATTAATATGAGTTTTTGTTTGTTTGTTTTCTAAATAAATTATTTATATTTGCAAACGAAATTAATCGTAATCAAACGAAAATTTATGAAAGTGTTCCAAAATGCAAACATTGCAAAAGATTTGACAAACATCAAAAATTCATATAATAAATATGATGCGGATGTCAATTTGCTTGAACTAAAATCAGAATTAATCAGAAAAAGATTGCTCGATATAATCTACAAATCAAAACACGGGCATATTGGCGGTTCGTTATCATCTGTAGAAATTGAAACTGTTTTATATTTCAGGATTATGAATATAAGTCCTGAAAAAATAAACGATCCTGACCGTGACCGGTTTATTTTAAGCAAAGGACACAGCGTTGAAGCTTATTACGCAGTACTTGAACAAGCAGGCTTTGTAACGAAAGAATTAACAGATACGTACGGACATTTCAATTCTTTATTAGCAGGTCATCCAACAAAAAAAACGCCGGGTGTTGAATTAAACAGCGGTGCACTAGGTCATGGACTTTCGTATGGCGTAGGATTGGCTTTGGCAGCCAAAATAGATAAGAAAAACTACGCTTCGTATGTACTAATGGGCGATGGCGAACAGGGCGAAGGCTCAATATACGAAGCAGCAATGTCGGCAGGGCATTATAAATTAGATAATTTAGTAGCTATAATCGATCGTAACACTTTGCAAATAAGCGGAAAAACAGAGAATATCATGTCGCTTGAACCAATTCGCGAAAAGTGGGAGGCTTTTGGTTGGGAAGTTTTTGATGTTGAAGGAAATGATATAAGATCATTAATTGATTTATTCGAAAATCTGGATAAACAAAACAAAAAACCAAAGTTGATAATAGCCCATACCATCAAAGGTTGTGGTATTTCATTTATGGAGAAAGTTGCAAAATGGCATCATGGGGTTCCCAATGATGAACAATATGCAGAGGCAATCGCAGAAATTGAAGAACGTATAAAGCAATATGAAAGCACAACGATTTGAAAAAATTTTCAAATTTTCAAATTTTCAAATTTTCAAATTGATAAAAAATGAATACCATTCCATGCCGAAAAATGTTTACCGATACTTTGGTAGAACTGGCAAAAAAAGATAAAAATATTGTAGCTGTTACCACCGATGCGCGTGGATCAGTTACTTTGGATAGCTTTGCAAGCGAGCTACCGGAACAATTTGTAGAATTGGGAATAGCCGAACAAAATGCTGTTGGTGTAGCTGCCGGACTTGCATCAACTGGGAAAAAGACATTTGTTTGCGGGCCGGCTTGTTTCTATGTAGCTCGCAGTCTTGAGCAGGTTAAAGTAGATGTGGCTTATTCTGGTAATCCCGTAAAAATTCTTGGAGTAAGCGGAGGAGTAAGTTATGGAGCGCTTGGTTTTTCGCATCACAGTTTGCACGATATTGCCGCATTGCGAACTTTTCCGGGCATGCATATCGTTTTACCATCCGATATTTATCAAACTAAAAAATTAGTAGAGAAACTCGTTGATTATCCGTATCCGGTATATATTCGTGTTGGAAGAAATGCCGTTCCGAATGTTTACGAAAACGAAGATTTTAAGTTAGAGATTGGCAAAGCGAATGTTTTGCTCGAAGGTAATGATTTATCAATAATCGGAACAGGTGAAACTGTTTACCATTGTCTGAAAGCAGGTAAAAAACTGCATGAACAAGGTATTAAAGCTCGCGTTATCGATATGCATACTTTGAAACCATTTGATACTGAAATAATTGAAAAGGCAGCCCGCGAAACCGGAAAAATTATAACAGTAGAAGAACATAGCATTTATGGCGGATTAGGTTCAGCAGTTGCAGAGATTGTAGCTCAAACCGCAAATGCAAAACTTAAAATTCTGGGAATACCGGATGAATTTGTAATTCATGCAAAACCTCTCGAAATATTTAAGCATTACGGAATAGATGCGGAAGGAATATTAAAGGCTGCACTTGCCCTCTAACCTTCCCACACAACCCATTGAAGGGGTGTGAGGGCGTTTTATAATGAAAGATAATCATGTCAATTAGCCGTATATTAATGTAGTAAATATGAGTCATTTAAATCATAATAATTCTGATTTAACACACCAATCTTACTCCCCGTTTAGGGGGGTGGGGGGTAGTGAACTCTTCCTCGTCATCGATCAAAGTACTTCTGCTACAAAAGCGCTACTGTTCAATCAAAAGGGACAACTTGTTGCCCGTGTTTCTGAAGAACATCAACAATTCTATCCACAACCGGGGTGGGTTGAGCATGACCCGATTGAAATTCTTGAAAACACTTATAAAGCAGTAGAGAAGTTAGTTCGCGAGAATATCGCAGACAACGACAAAATAGTTTCTGTTGCCATAACCAATCAGCGCGAAACTGTACTAGTTTGGGATAAATACACCGGAAAACCTGTTTACAACGCAGTGGTTTGGCAGTGTAATCGTGGAACACAGATATGCAATGAACTTATTTCAAAAGGCTACCAATCGAAAGTAACCGAAAAAACAGGATTAATTATCAGTCCATATTTTTCGGCAAGTGGCGTACAATGGATTCTTGATAATGTACCGAATGCACGCGAAAAAGCCGAAGATGGACAATTGTTGATGGGAACCATTGACAGTTGGTTGATTTGGAATTTAACAGCAGAAAAAAATCACGCCACTGATTACACAAACGCTTCCCGAACATTGCTGTTCAACATCAACACTTTGAATTGGGATAAAGAGTTGCTTGATTTATTTACCATACCTGCAAGTATGATGCCTAATGTAACATACTGCGATGAGATTTTTGGAACTACAACTTTCAATGGGTTAACTCCGGAAATTCCCATTGCAGGCGTTCTTGGTGATTCACACGGAGCTTTGGCCGGACAAATGTGTTTTAAACCCGGCATGGGAAAAGCAACTTATGGTACAGGCTCATCCATCATGATAAACATTGGAGAAAAAGCGTTACCAGCGCCACGAGGACTCGTAACTTCAGTAGCTTTTGCCGCCGGAGGAAAAGTTTATTACGCTTTCGAAGGAAATATTCATTGTACAGGAGCAACAATAAAATGGTTACAGGACGATTTAAAACTGATAGAATCGGCAAATGAAACTGAAGAACTGGCAACTTCAGTTGAAAGCACCGATGGAGTTTATTTTGTTCCTGCTTTTGCCGGTTTGGGCGCACCATGGTGGGACAACGAGGCAAAAGCGTTGATTTGCGGAATGAACCGCGGCACTAACAAAGCACATATTGTACGTGCTGCATTGGAGTCCATCGCCTATCAGGTAAAAGATTTGATGGACTTAATTCAGACATCTGGAGTGGAATTAAGCGAATTACGCGTTGATGGTGGTCCGGTGAAAAACAACTTTCTCATGCAATTTCAAGCGGATATGTTGCAGGCAAAAATCAATCGAAGCCCTATTCAGGAAGCTTCGGCATTTGGAGCATTTCTCATAAGCGGATTGGCGATGAAAACATGGAAATCTTTGTCAGAAATTGAAAAACTTCGAACTGAAAACGATTATATTGAACCAAAAATGAAAATTGAAAGTGTAAATAATCTTTATTCAGGTTGGCAAAATGCCATTAAGAAATCAAAAACAAAATAATAACTTATTTATCATGAAATCAACCACCAAACAAACTTTCGGGGTAATAATAGCTACCCGCAATATTTTTAACGCTAAATTAGCAGTAGAAGCACGGGCAAAAGTACTTGATAAGCTTGAAAAAATGGGTTTTGGTACAATTATTTTGCCTTCGGAAGAAACTCCAACAGGCAATATCGAAGGTTATGCCGATGCTGTAAAATGCGCTGAATTGTTTCGTAAAAATCAGGATGTGATTGAAGGAATAATCGTTGTGCTACCAAATTTTGGCGATGAACTGGGTGTGGTTAATTCCATAAAACTTTCGGGTTTGAATGTGCCGGTTTTGGTTCAGGCAGTTGACGATGATAACGACAAAGTGGATGTGAAAAGCCGGCGTGATGCTTTTTGCGGGAAACTCTCGGTTTGTAATAACTTCTATCAGTATGGTATAAAGTTTACCGATACAATTTTTCACACTTACAGTTTAGACAGTCTGGAATTCACAAAAGATATTCTTAAATTTTCATCGATTTGCCGCGTAGTAAGAGGGTTAAAAGGGTTGCGGGTTGGCGCTATCGGGACTCGTCCTATCGGCTTCCAAACCATGCGTTTCAGCGAAAAAATATTGCAAAAATACGGCATTACCATCGTGCCTGTTGACATGTCGGAAATTATTGCAGCAGCCGAAAAAATCAGCGAAACCGATGCTGCCGTAATAGAAAAAGTTGCAGCTATTCAGGAATATGGAAGTTGCTCTGTTGTGCACAAAAGCAAAATTGCCAAACAAGCGCGCTTCGGTTTGGCCGTCGAAAACTGGATTAAGGAAAATAACATCGATATTTCAGCCATCCAATGCTGGGAATCGATAGAAAAAAATTATGGGTGTGCAGCTTGTGTTAGCATGAGTATGATGGGTGAGAAACTTATGCCATCGGCTTGTGAAGTTGATGTGGCAGGAACTATTTCGATGTATGCGCTTGCCTTGGCTGCAAACTCACCATCTGCCATTTTGGATTGGAACAACAATTTTGGCGAAGACCGCAACAAAGTAGTTTGCACACATTGCAGCAATTATCCAAAATCATTTTTCCAGAATGACATAGAAATAGGCAGTTTGGATGTTTTAGGAACTGTTTTGGGAAGTGAAGATACTTTTGGTGCTGTAAAAGGCAAAGTTGCTCCGGGTGAAATGACTTATTTCCGCATTTCGACCGATGACACTAAAGGTATTATCAAAAGCTATCTTGGCGAGGGAAGAATGACCGATGATCCCTATGGAATGGATGGAGGAATTGCCGTAACTGAAATTCCTAATCTACAAACTTTAATGAAATTCATGTGTAAAAACGGATTCGAACATCACGTGGCTATGGTTCGAGGTCATGTAGCCCAAATTCTTGAAGAAGCGATTGGAAATTATCTCGGATGGGATATTTATTATCATAAATAAAATGTTTGTTGTACTAACTTTTTCAAACCATGGATATTTGGAAATGTTTTAACTTTATTTCGAACATTATTACTGAAAAAAAACGAATAGAAATTATTAAATTTGTAATTTGATTCATTTAATTTTATAAAAAAATAAGCAGAAATAAAATTAAACAGAAATTTCCGTCTGATGAATGATTAATTAAAGTTGATAACATTATGAAAGTATTGTTCAATAATATCAGTTTTCAAAAGTATCGAAAATAATAAGAATTTCGAACGAAATTCTATAAAATTCCTAAACTATAAATTTTACAATGGATCATGTTACAAAACCAACGCCGTGAAAAAATCTTCGAATTAATAAAGGAAGATGGACATGCAAAGGTTACAGACCTTAGCAGGATATTCAAAGTAACCGAAGTAACCATTCGTCAGGATTTGGAACACCTTGAAAAAGAAGGTTACATAATTCGCGAACATGGAGGTGCCTATCTTAAGAATATTGACCTGAATGTGCGTAGTTTCAGTTTACAGAATCAGGAGAATCTTGCCGAAAAAATGATGATAGCCCGTAAAGCTGTTGAATTTATTCACAATGGTGATACAATTATTCTTGATTCAGGCTCTACAACCACCGAAATAGCAAAATTAATTGTTGGTTACAGTAATCTGACCATCATTACAAACGCGCTGAATATAGCTTTAATTTTAGGTGCGCAGGCCGGCATTAACGTAGTAGTTACAGGTGGCGAATTTAAAGCGCCAACCCTATCACTGACCGGTCAGAAAGCTGCCGATTTTTTTCAAAATCTTCATGTTGACAAATTGTTCCTTGCCACAGCCGGTATTGCTTTGAAATCGGGCTTAACCTATCCCGGTATCAGCGATATTTGCGTTAAACGTGCAATGATTGAATCGGCAAACGAAATTTATCTTGTGGCTGATTCAACCAAAATTGGTAAAAATGCTTTTGCAAGTCTGGGAGCCTTGTCGCTTATCAACTATCTGATAACCGATTCTAAGATTAAGAAAGAAGATATTGAGTGGTTACAAACGTACGACGTGCAATTTATAATTGCAAATGAGTAAATTTATTTTTTCATTATTCCAACATTGTAACTCGATAAAAAATTTTAATTGTATGCGTAACAATTTTTCGTTGCGCATTTTTTATAATAACCAATGAGATTTTCGCCTGAAATAATTCGACGTAAATTGCAGAAGACTCCGCTTCCCGGGCTTCAGTCACACTTGAAACTTGCGCCTGCGCAAAGAATTTCGGAAATTGCAGGATACCCAGCTAACGGTATCGTGGCAAAAAAAAGCGCAGTAATGATACTTCTTTTCGAAGAAAATGAGCAGTTGAAAGTGATTTTAATTCGCCGTAGTATTTATGTGGGCCTGCATGCCGGACAAATAGCTTTTCCCGGCGGTCGTTTTGAAGAATCGGACATATATGTAGAAAAAACTGCACTGCGCGAAATGGAGGAAGAAATTGGCATAGCTTGTAACAAAATTGAAGTACTCGGGCAATTAACAGATATTTATGTGCCGCCAAGCAACTTTCTGATCAGCATTTTTGTGGGTTTTATAGCAGGGAAACCGGTTTACAATCCCGATAAGCGCGAAGTTGCTGAAATTATCGAAATTCCTCTTGCTGATTTTTTTCAGGAGAATATTATTCATGAAAAAGATTTTTTGATACCTTCAACAACACACACAGTACGAGCACCTTTTTATAAAGTAGGAAATATTGAACTTTGGGGTGCCAGTGCTATGGTAATGACCGAGTTTATTGATATACTGAAAGAGAATGAGAGAATTATATCGTAAAAATAATTTTTGGGGCAGAAAATTTTAACTTTTCCGATTTGTTGCAAATTCTACACATAAACTAAGAGCCGTTTTTACCTCGCTTTCCGGAAAAATGCTGAGTTGTTCAAGTGCCTTTTCTTTCAGGGTATTCATCTTATTAATAGCATAGTCCACGCCGCCTTTTTCTTTTGCAAAGCGCATAATTTTTGCAATATTCTCAGAAGTAAAATCTTTCGAGTCGATAATAGTTATAATATCTTCCTTCTCAGTAGCGGTAGCATTGTTGATGGCATAAATAAGCGGGAGTGTAATTTTTCCATCCTGAAGGTCATTCGAGGTGGGTTTACCAATTTCAATATCATCAAAATAATCAAAAATATCATCCTTAATCTGAAAGCAAATACCGGTATATTCTCCGAAAAGTCTGAGTCTTTCAAGTTTATCAGCATCAGCATTTGCAGCAATTCCTCCGGTGTAAGTACAAGCCGAGAAAAGTATAGCTGTTTTTTTTTGTACAATTGCAAAATAATCTGCTTCTGTAATTTTTGATTTTTGCGATTTATTAATTTGCAGCAATTCACCATCGCTAAGTTCTGAACCAATTTTGGCAATGGCATCCATGATTTCGAGGTTGCGGGTGCGTGCACCAGAAATGAGGGATTGTGCAAGCAGGTAGTCGCCGGAAAGTACCGCAATTTTATTTGTCCAACGAGCGTTTATCGAAGAGCGTCCGCGTCTTTCGCAGGTGTCATCCACTACATCATCGTGTATCAGGCTTGCGTTGTGTAAAAATTCAATGGCCAATGCAGTGTGATAAGTTGCATCGGTCACACAACCATTGCACAGCTTTGAAGCCAACAATACCATAATTGGTCTTAACTGTTTGCCTGCCCCCTCGAGCACATAATCGATAATATTCTGTAGCAACGCATTATCGGTACTTAAAGTATGCGTAAATTTTTTTTTAAAAATTAATAGCTCTACGTGTATCGGCTTCTTTATTTCATCAATTAAACTCATTCGGAAGTTTCTTAT
>CAYNGF010000065.1:0-19612 GCA_964396515.1 uncultured Paludibacter sp. | reverse complement strand
ATAACACAGCAGGCAGTTTGATTCTAGAAATTAAAGATCCTGGCGATGAAAATGAAGTTAAAACAGAATATTCTGAATTTGACAATTGGGGGCATGCAACAAAAATAAAAGTAACTTCCAATAATCAAATCAGATTATCATCGCTTAAATATACCGATTCAGGTTATTATATCGAAACTAAAACTAATAACTTAAATGAAACAACTTTTTACAAATGGGATGAAACTTTTGGTTATATTGAGTATGAAAGAGATCACTGGGGAAGAATAACAAACTATACTTACAACAAATGGGGTCAACCCGAAAAAACTTTTTACCCTGATGGTAACCGGACTTACAAAACTCTACAGTGGGCGGAGCAGGGAAACGAATTTGGAGCAAAATATTACAGTTATACCGAATCTTCTGATGATGTTCCTGTTTGGATTTGGTACGATTCATTAGGTCGGAAAATCTGTGAGCAGACTTTAGGACTGAATGGACGTAAGAAAAGTGTTTTTACAGAGTATTATCCCGATGGAAGAGTGAAAGTAAATTATCAGCCAACATTCGATATTACTGAACGATCAGAGGCAAAAAGATTTACTTATGATGAATACGGCCGAGTAGAAACAATTGTAACTCCCATGGGTGAAGCTTATTATTCATATGTGGGTAAAACAACAACTGTAACAACTCCCGAAGGCACAAGCGAAACTACTATTAATGATATTGGAAAAACTATTATTAATAAAGTTAATGGAAAAGCGGTGAACTATACCTATTATGCATCGGGTCTTACCAAAACTTCAACTCCTGAAGGCGGACAATCAATAAATATATTTTACGATTTGCAAGGCAACAGAATACGTCTGGAAGATCCTGACGCAGGTGTAATTGAATCGAAATATGATGGCTTTGGAAAGCTATTATGGGAAAAACAGAAAATTCATGATGCCAACCAGTACGTAATAACTACAAATAACTATGATGCTAATACAGGATTGTTGAATAGTATCTCGTGCGTTGGGAATACCAATGAAATTACTACCTACACTTACGATACTGAATCAGGACACAAAAGTCGCATAAAAACTGTAGAAATTGCAAATCAACACAAACAAACATTTACTTACGATGTTTTAGGGCGTGTTACCAACGTTAAAGAAGAAATTGATGGACGCATCTATAACAGTGGAACTGAATATTATGAATTTGGCAAAGTAAAAAAAGAAACATATCCATCAGGTTATTATACTGTTAATTTGTATGATAGTTACGGAAATTTGACTGAGGTAAAAGACCGTTATGGAAGTTCAATATGGAAAGCCATTGATGAAAATGCACGTGGACAATTGACCGAAGAAATCAGAGGGAGTATAACCACAACTTACGGATACGATCTCAGGGGATTACCATCTTCTATTGAGGCATCAAATATAATTAATCAATCGTATCTGTTCGATTCAAAAGGAAACTTGGAATACCGCAAAGATAATATCTCCAATCAAAAAGAAATATTCGGGTACGATGCACTCAATAGGCTACTAACATGGGATGTGTATCAAAACGGTTCGACAACGATAGCGAAACACAATTATCTTACCTATAACACTTCGGGGAATATTGAATCAAAAAGCGATTTGGAAAATTTGGTTATGAATTATGGCGAAGGCAACGGGAAACCTCATGCATTGACTTCGATTACCGGAAAGCCTGCAGCAATACCTGTTACTGACTTAAATGTAACATATACCGATTTCAAAAAGATAAAAACAATAACCGAAGGGATTAAAAACTACGTAATTATTTACGGAGTTGACAACCAACGGCGAAAATCAGTTTATAAAATTAACGGAGTAGCACAAACAACCCGCTATTATTTGAGCGATTACGAAGAAGAAATTGATAATGCAAGTGGCAATATTAAGAAAATTCATTATCTTAGCGGCGGCGCAATACTTATAAACGACAATGGGACTGAATCCTTATATTATGGGTATTCCGATTATCAGGGTTCGTTAATTGCATTATCCGACGAAGAGGGTAAAGTTGTAGAACGCTACGCTTACGACCCCTGGGGAGCACGCCGCAATCCTGATAACTGGACACTGCCCCCCTCTCCTCAAGGAGAGGGGTCGGGGGTGAGGTGCATTAACCGCGGCTATACAGGACACGAACACTTGGATGCCTTTGGCATTATCAATATGAACGGCAGGGTGTACGACCCGCTTACGACAATGTTCTTTTCGCCCGACCCTTATGTGCAAGCGCCCGGCGATTGGCTAAACTACAACCGCTATTCGTATGTACTGAATAATCCGTTAAAATACACCGACCCAAGCGGAAACTTATTTTATGCATTACCATCTGTAAGCTGGAGTTATTACGGAGGTTTATCAGTAGGCATAAGCGCAGGTGTGGGTTTACCTTCTGGTTTGAGTGTAGGAGCCGGCGTAAATTATGGCTTTAAAAATAATAACTGGACATTTACTGCCAATACGTCATTAGCCGGATTTTATGCTTATGGAGGTTACGATACTAAAGCCGGATTTATTGGAGGTGGTGGATTTGGTATATCTCCTGCATTAACAGGTAATTTTGGTGTTTCGAATAATTTATTTAGTGTAGGTTTTAACTATAGTCAAAATGGAGGTTGGTCAGCAAGCGCGCTTGGCTTTAGCTATAGTAATCAGGGTTTGATTTTTGACCCGAGTATTACGGTGAGTTATAATATTATAATAGAATCAAGATCGATAAATTTTATAGCTCAAGAAATAAATACCGAGAGTGATATTTTTCCTGCAAAAGATGACCCTGAAGCATATAGAGCTAAGTTATTTTATGATAAAGATATGGCTTATGAGTATATGTGGAAAAATTCATTTTATGAAAATGGCTCCCCTAAAGTTGAGATTGCTGCTTGGATATTAAAAGATGGAAAGGTATTAGTCCTTCCCTATTATCTTAATAAAATGACAAGTAGTTATACTTCTCTACCCGGAAAATTTGATTTTAGACGAAAATCAATGACTATAACAATAAACAATATTAAATATTATGTAAATACAACAGTTCATACTCATCCTGTAAATTTACACTCAAAGAGTGGAAATATTGGGGTAAGTGATAAAGATATAAATCATATTGCATCAATAAATCGACCAATTTATATTCTTTATAATGAAAATATATATTTAGTTCATCTAAAAAATAGGTGGGCACCAGAAAGTATTGGAACATGGAAAAAATAATGCTATCTATTTCTGTCTTATTATTTGTATTCTCATCTTGCACACGCGAACAAGAAAACAATGTATGTCTTGAAATAAATAATGAGACTTTAAAAAAGGAAATAATTAATTATTATAATGAAAATAAAGCTTTAGAGTCGGAACCATTTATTCCAATAGTTATTTATCGTCAGATAAATGATTCTATCTCATTTTATTATATTAGTATTGAGTTTGATACCTCAACTTTGGATTGTGTTCCTTTCCATTTTATGGTTAAACTTGATTCTATTGATGTGTATTTTCAAATAAAAGGAATGAATCGGTCAACTTTTGGTGGTAGAAATTTCTTAAATATGAAAAAAAACTCAATTAATGAAATCGCAAAAAAACATTTTCCAAAAGAATATAAATATATTTTGAAAAATGGTGAATCTTCAACTTCAGTTTTATGGGATGGAAAAATTAGAAAATTGACCTTTTTAAACGACAGTTTAATATCTAAAGAGGATGTGATTAATACTTATTAACAACAACCCCCGCTGCCGCGCGATTGTATCGCGTGGCAAGTCAGTTAGCAAGTAAATAGTAATCAAATAATAATAGAATGTGAAGAAATTTAACTCGCATAAATAAGCAAAAAGTATAAATCTTTCGACTGGGCTTATTAATCGAGTAGGCATTAGCGCAGGTGTGGGTTTACCTTCTGGTTTGAGTGTAGGAGCCGGCGTAAATTATGGCTTTAAAAACAATAACTGGACATTTACTGCCAATACGTCTATAGCCGGATTTTATGCTTATGGAGGTTACGATACCAAAGCCGGCTGGATAGGTGGAGCAGGTTTTTCCGCACCATCACTATTTCCCGCGGTGAGTCCAATCACTATCTCATCGAATTTATGGACTGCAGGTGTAAGTTATAGTGAACATGGAGGTTGGTCTGGTAATTTCTCTGCAATTAACATTAGTAAATCAGGTGCAACTATTGACCCTAGCGTTGGGGCAAGCTTGCAATACTCCATTGTAAACGATAATTATGAATCTCCAGCAAAGCTTTGTCATATGAAGGATTCTAATTTTAAAACCAAAGATGAAATGATGGCTGATCTTAGAGAGAAAGGATTTATGCCTGGAACTAAAAAAATTAATGAATTTAGATATAAGGAATGGGATGGAAATTCTAGGGAAGCTGGTAAAACAACTGGTATATATAGAGGTAATAAATTAATATATCTAAGAATCACTATGTTACCTCACGAAACAACTGATATGTTTTATGAATCATTTAATCATGAATTAATTCATGCTTATGATCATGTAAAGTATGGTTTAACCGTTTCTGATTCTTATAGAGAAACAAAAGCATATAGATATACTGATAGATTTAAAGCTAAGAGTACTCTACCTTCAGATACGCCAGTTTATAGTGGTAATGTATCATTATGGGATTTACCAGATTATTTAGTTCCAACTATAAATCCAATTTTGAAACCGAAATTATTTAACATTTCAAAATAAACTAATCTGTTGATATAATGATGAAATATTTTAATTCCAGATGCTTAAATATAATATTATTAGTATTTATTTTCTGTTCTTTTGCGGATGCACAAAACAAAGGTGAACACTATTATTATTACATTTCGACAAAACAATTTAAGGATTATTCATTTAACAATATGTCTGATACTTGTCAATTATTATATATTGACTACACTAGAAAAGCATTTCAAATCGGTAGATGTTGGGATTTTCAAAAAGACTTACCCGAGATAGTAAGTTTGACATCTTCCGGGAAAATTAGTTATAGAAATAATATTTTATATTGCTTTGATAGAAAGTTAAACAGAACTTATAAGTTTAAATATATAAATTCCTATACAATTGAAGCATTAAATTATACCTTTGATTTTGTGAGAGGTACACGCTTATACCTACATGTAAAAGAATCAGAAAATAGCTATTTTAGTGCATTGCAGAATATTAAAAACTTATTTGCTACAATGTATTGGAAAAACGGAATACGTAATGGTGTATTTTATTGGAGAAATGATGAAGATATAAAAATAATTTATTACAAAAATAATATAGCATTAGATTCAGTAATTACTACTATGTCTGACAAGAATTCAACAATTAAGATACAGAATTTTATGAAAATATACAATTGAGAAACTCTAACAGCCCTGTAAAACCCTTGCTGCCGCGCGATTGTATCGCGTGGCAAGTCAGTTGGCAAGTAAATAGTAATTAATTACTAATAGAATGAGTAGAAATTATAAATTCTGTACTGTCGGATATAACTCGCATAAATGAGCAAAAAGTAGAAATCTTTCGACTGGGCTTATTAATCGAGTAGGTATTAGCACAGGTGTGGGTTTACCTTCTGGTTTGAGTGTAGGAGCCGGCGTAAATTATGGCTTTAAAAACAATAACTGGACTTTTACTGCCAATACTACTTTTGCCGGGTTTTATTCTTATGGAGGTTACGATACCAAAGCCGGATTTATTGGAGGTGGTGGATTTGGTATATCTCCTGCATTAACAGGTAATTTTGGTGTTTCGAATAATTTATTTAGTGTAGGTTTTAACTATAGTCAAAATGGAGGTTGGTCAGCAAGTGCGCTTGGTTTTAGCTATAGTAATCAGGGCTTGATTTTTGATCCGAGTATAACGGTGAGTGTGACAATAGAATTTTATAGTGACTATTTTATACCCGATAGTTGGGAGCCTTGTAAAATGAGTGAATCATGTTTTAAAAGCAAAGATGCTGCTCTAAATGATTTAGCAAATAATGGATTTACAAAAAATAGTCATAAAATTAACGAATTCGACTATAGAAACAGAGAACCATCTGAAGAAAATTATGGAGGGATAACTTTCTATGCCTATGTAAATGGAAAATTAAATTCTCTTTCAATTACCATGTTTCCACATAAAACTATTGATGGCTTTTATGAATCGTTCAATCATGAGTTAATTCATGCTTACGATCATGTTAAATATGGTAATTTAGCAACAAAATCCTACCGTGAAACAAAAGCTTATATGTGGACGGATAGATTTAGGGAAAAAAGTACTTTACCATATGATATACCCAAATATACAGGTAAACTTGATTTGTTTGATATACCTGATTATTTAGTAACAACTTTAACCCCAAATCCAGTTGATCCCAAATTATATAAATATTTGCCAAATCCGCCAAGAATATCAACTTCAATTATTCAGTTTAATTTCTAAATTTTATCAATACAAAAAAATGATTCGGTTTTATTCTATTTTTTTATTTTTATTGCTTTTTATTGATGTGTTTTCGCAGAAATCGAAGAATTATTATTTCTATTTTTCAAAAGAACAATTAATTAGCAATTTAAGAACCATTGAACACACTTGTAATGTTTTTTTCTTTGATGAAAATAAAAATATTTTCTATATAGGAACGGTATTAGAATTTGATTTGAATCGAACAACTCCCCAAGGTATAGATGCAATATCTATTGGAAAGTTTTACTATAAAAATGGCTTAATCATCTGTTATGATAAAAAATTAAATCGAATTTATAAATTTAAGAAAATCGATAATTATGCCGTTAAAGCAATGAATCATACCGCTGTTTTTGTAAAGGGTACAATTCTTTATCTACATATTCAAGAGTTTGATAATGGTGATAAGTATAAAGCATACTTAAAATCCAAAGATTTGGTTAAATCAAAATATTGGAATACAGGTATCCTGAATGGAATAACAACTTTTGAAAGTGATAACAGTGAATTACTAAAGTTTGTTTCGAACAACATAGTAGTTGATTCAATTTTGTTAAATTGTCAAGACTCCTTATATAAAGTAAAGAGAAAGTATTTTATCGAAAAGTATTATGGAAATAGTTACCTTGAATAATTCATTTACAACTGCACCCGCACTACTTCCCGCTCGAATGTATATCGTATGGAGTAAAAGAAGTAACTGTTGCAGGTTGAAAAGTTAGGATTGAAACACGATAGAATTAGTGTAGCTGACTGCGGTATTAACGTAAGTTTTAGCAGTTTTACTTATAATGGAATCTTTCCAATTGTTATTCCTCCAAGGCTAATACCTGTTCCAAATTTTTAATTAAAATGAATTATTTATGAAAGGATATGTAATAATCTGTTTTGTATGTTTTTGCAATTTAGCTTACTCGCAGCTAAATTGCAAATCATATACTTCATTAAATTTGCATCTGTGGATAGAGAATGATAGCATTTTTATTAACTCGGGGAGTGAAGAAATAAGCGATGATTTAGTTTATGTTTCTTAGATTTTGTATAGAGCGAAATTCAATCTTAATGATTCATGTTTGATAGCAGTTAATAAAAACAAAAAATCTTGTTTTAAAGTGCATTCAGTTGGGATTCTTGAATTGAAATCAGATATAAGTCCGAAAATTAAAAAAGGATTAAAATTTTATTGCACAAATTCTGAATATAAAACAGGCGAACGCTTGTTTGGAAATGCTTGGAGAAATGATATGAAAAATGGAATTTGGTATTACATATCTAAAAATAAAGTTTTATATATTTTTACATACAAGGATAATAAACTTATAAGAAAAGAAAAATTTACGAACAAACAAGATTATCAAATTTTAAAAACCTATTAAAAAAGAATTGGTATTTTTTTTCAATAAACATATTTTATAAAATAAAATTTAATTATCTCACATGAAACGATCAATAGTAATCTCAATATTGCTTGCATCATCTATTATGCTTTACAGTCAGTACAAAGATGATGCTGTTTATACCAGAAAAATTTCTTCAAACACATTGAATGAATATAAAGAAATATTCAATGAAAGACGTACACTATTTGTTTTGGAAGGAGGATATGGCAATGAAATTCTTTCGAATACGCCAGTAAATAAATTGTTAATTATCGAGCATTTTAAGATTAAACCAAATCTGGCATTAGGTTTAGGGTTCGGCATTAAATCATACAACAGAAACAGATCGTTTCCCGCTTTTGTTAGTTTGCAATTTCCAAAAATAACAAACAAAGCCAATTTATCAATGTTTGGACTAAAAGTTGGTTCTGCATGGAATTACTATTATGGTTATGGTAATAATCTCTTGCTCAATGCCTCCTACAATTATGGATTTCGGGTAAGTAAAAAATCATTTATAACTTTAGGTGGAGATATTGACTACCAATCGCATGGCGCTTATATTGATGACCCTTCTTTTACATTTGGTCTTACGTTGGGATTTGTACACTGATAAAGTTTATAATTTCTCGCCATAAGCCAAATCGCCTGCATCGCCAAGCCCGGGCACAATGTACGAATGTTCGTTAAGTTCCGGATCGATTGCAGCTGCCCAAAGCGTTGCACCACTGCCTGCATAATTTTTTTTCAGATATTTCACTGCCTGCCTGCTTGCTATAATGGTAGCAATATGTAAATTTGCAGGTTTTCCTTTGGTAAGCAAAGCCACGTGAGCCAATTCCATCGAACTGCCTGTAGCAAGCATTGGGTCAGTAATTATCAATGTTTTACCATTTAAGTCGGGCGAAGCGATATACTCTATATGAACATCAAATTTCAACTCATTTTTATATTTCCGATAAGCTGAAACAAACGCGTTTTCAGCACGGTCGAAATAACTCAGAAAACCCTGATGAAAAGGTAATCCTGCACGCATAATGGTTGAAATTACAATTTTCTCATCGATAACATTAACCGGAGCAATACCAAGCGGTGTTTTTACATCTTCGGCAGTAAAATGCATGGTTTTGCTTATTTCATACGCCATTATTTCGCCAATGCGTTCCAGATTTCTTCTGAATCGGAGTGGATCGCCCTGAATTTCGACCGAACGAATTTCTTTCAAGTAATGATTCAGAATGGAATTGTTTTCTGATAAGTTGATTATTTTCATTTTTCATTATATTTGCCCCCTAACCCCCTAAAGGGGGAACAAGAGAGGTTTGTAATTTTTTTAAATTGTTACATGACCAAAGTTTTTGTTTGAGTCATTGATGTTCAACTAATTATTTTGTATTTTTCGCTTCGTTTTTGGTAACAATGCAATGTATCGCGTATCTAAATTCAGGTTTTGGTTTTTGCGAATTAAATAATTGAAAATGTGTAAATTGTAAATCATTCTCAACTTTAGGGGTTTTTCTTGTCCTTCTCCCTAATTTCCGTTCTTCTGATTTTTCCACTGATGGTTTTTGGAAGCGCATCAACAAATTCGATAATGCGCGGATATTTATAAGGAGCAGTTACGGCTTTAACATGTTCCTGAATTTCCTTTACCAAAACATCACCGGTTTTATCTTTATAATCTTTAGCAAGAATAATGGTTGCTTTTACCACTTGTCCGCGTATTTCATCGGGAACACCGGTTACGGCACATTCAACTACGGCGGGATGTGTCATAAGCGCGCTTTCCACTTCGAAAGGACCAATGCGATAGCCGGAACTTTTGATTACATCATCAGCACGACCAACGAACCAAAAATAGCCATCTTCGTCGCGCCAGGCAACATCGCCTGTATAATAAATATTATCGTGCCAGGCTTCGTTGGTAAGTGTTTCGTTTCGATAATAACCTTTAAACAGTCCTGCGGGATAATTTTTATCGGTTCTTATAACGATTTGTCCCTGTTCTCCAACTTCGGCACTGCGACCATCGGGCGTAAGCAAATCAATATCGTAATGTGGATTTGGCAATCCCATTGAACCGGGTTTGGGGTTTGTCCACGGCGAAGTGAATATAGTAAGCGTGGTTTCGCTTTGACCGTAACCTTCTTTTAACTGTACTCCGGTAAGTTTCAAAAACTGCTCGTAAACGGCAGGATTCAGTGCTTCGCCGGCAATAGTACAATACTCAAGCGATGACAAATCGTAACTTTGAATATTTTCCCGAATCAGGAATCGGAAAATAGTTGGAGGTGCACAAAGTGAAGTTATCCGGTATTTCTGAATCATGGCAAGCATATCCACGGGAGTAAATTTGTCGTGATCGTAAACAAATACACACGCACCTACTATCCACTGACCGTAAAGTTTACCCCAAACTGCTTTTAACCACCCTGTGTCGGCAATGGTAAGATGCAGGCTGTTTTCATGCAAATTATGCCAGTATTTCGCGGTAACAATATGCGCCAGCGGATATACACAATCGAGCATTACCATTTTCGGATTTCCTGTGGTGCCTGATGTAAAACTGATAATTAGCGGATCATCGTTATTGTTCGCGTTTTTAATGGATATAAAAGGTTTCGCATTTTCAATTCCTTTGTGGAAATCGAGCCAGCCTTCAGGAACTATGGGACCAATAGAAATAAGAAGTTTAACCGATGGCGAATCGGAAGCTGAATTGCTTATATGCGAAATGATAGGTTCTTCGCCTACGGCAACAATAGCTTTGATTTCAGCGGCATTGTTGCGGTAAATCAAATCTTTGGTAGTAAGCAAATGTGTAGCTGGCACAATTACAGCGCCCAACTTATGCAAAGCAATAATTGTAAACCAAAACTCGTAACGGCGTTTAAGAATTGCCATTACAATATCACCTTTACCAATTCCAAGGCTTTGAAAATAGGACGCGGTTTGATCAGAGTATTTTTTTATTTCACCAAAAGTAAATTCGCGGCATTCACCTTTATCATTTGTCCAAAGCAATGCTTTTTTATTGGGTTCTTTGACTGCCCATTCGTCCACTATATCGTATCCGAAATTAAAATTTTCGGGAATAAGCAACTTATAATTTGCCGAGAAATCATCAAAATCACAAAATTCAGTCTGCTGAAGATATTTCGAAAGCATGTTTAAATGTATTTTGTTAAATAATTATTGCAAGAAACTTCACCTCTTTTCCATTCAAAGCTTTCATTCCGTGTGGTTTGGTAGCATCAAAATAAATACAGTCGCCTTCGAACAGCACCAATTCGTGGTCGGCAATTTTTAACTGCATCGTGCCTTCGAGTACCAAATTAAATTCCTGCCCCGGATGTGAATTCAAATGGATAGGTTTATTGTTTGGTTCAACAGTTACTTCGAAAGGTTCGGCTTTTGCATGACGAAAACCTGATGCCAAAGCCCGGTATTTGTAAGCTTTGGATCTTTCAACAGCAACTCCGGTTCCTTTCCGGGTAACATAATAAATTCCGGCATGAGGGTCTTCTCCCGTTATCAATGCTGTAGTTTCTACACCGAAGGTTTGAGCAACTAAACATATAAAACTCATTGGAATGTCGCTTGTTCCTGATTCATAACGTGCATAATCAGCTTCAGGAAAATTGCATTTTGCTGCAGCTTCTGCAATTGATATATTTAAGGCATCGCGCAATCCTCTTAAGCGTTCAGCAATTTGTTTTATTTGTGCATTCATGATTTTTAATTTACTATTTACGAATTTACTTTTTACTATTTTTCAACTTATCGTTCGAAGATAAGAGAAGTAAGATTTATTTTAAATGCGAAGCTTTCAATCCTTTTATCACAGCGTTGGTAAAACCGTTTGCTTCCATTTCGTTCAGACCTTTTATTGTAATTCCGCCGGGAGTAGTAACCTTATCAATTTCAACTTCGGGATGCGATTCGTTAGCTTCGAGCAATTCGATAGCGCCACGCAAGGTTTGAAGAACCACTTCTTTGGCAACATTGGGATAAATTCCCATTTCTACTCCACCCTCCATGGCTGCACGTATATATCGGAAAGCGTATGCGATACCACATGAAGAGAGCGACATAAAGGCGTTGAGTTGAGATTCAGGCACAAGAAAAACTTTTCCAAGTTCAGCAAACAGCGATTGGATTAAACCTTCCTGATCAGTATTTGTATTGTACGATGCAATAATGGAAACGCTCTGTAAAACATCGATGGCTGTATTCGGAATAATTCTGAAAAGTGTAGCATCGGTATTAAAATACTCTGCCAATTGTTCGAAATTTATACCGGCAGCAATCGAAACAATCATCTGTTTTTTATAATCGATTTTTCGTTCAATTTCCTGTGCAACCGACTTAATTAACCAGGGCTTTACCGCAAGTATAATAATATCAGCATTTTCAATAATTTCTATGTTTGATGTGCTGACGGTAATTTCCGGAGCAAAACGTTTTAAGTCGTTCAGATTTTTTTGAGAAATATCACTCACGAAGATACTGTTGTTTTCGACCAATGTACCTCTTGAAAGTCCACGGGCGATTGCTCCACCCATATTTCCGGCGCCTATAATGGCAATTTTCAAACTTTTTGTTTCCATTTTCCGATAGATTTATGTGGGTTTGGAATTATTATTACAAAGATAAACAAGAAATCTAAAAACAGTTAAATAGCAAAAGTTTTTTGGCTTCATAAGTCTGTTATAAACTTATACGTATATTCCCCAAAATTCCCCAACGCATTGTTCCCTGTCGTTCATTGTCGGAAAGTCGCCAAACCGACTGCAAATTCAGTACTCTGAAAATATTGGCAACACCAACACCTATTTCCATGTATGGACTTTTAACCGGAAAAACAAAATCAGGAAAATCGAGTATATTTTTATGGGAATTTCGCAGTCCTCCATAAAGAATTTTGAACGAAAACATTTCGCGCAAATTCAAATGTTTAATAATCGGAATTTGGTTAAACAATAAACCATCGGTTACCAAATCATTATGCATTAAAACGTATTTATCGGTAGCATATTCCATACTGTAAATAAGACTGAATTTATCGTGCGTATAACCGTAAGACTCACTACCAGGAGGAATGTCGAGTAGAGGATAAGGAACACTGCCAAGTGTAAAGCCTCCTTGAAGTATGTAAATCCATTTCCCGAATCCCAAATTAACATCTTGTTTTACAGTAGCCTGAAATTTCGCATAATTTCCATTTTTATTTCCGGTTTCAAACTGCCCTGCCTGTAACATTGCATAAATCAACGGACGATAATTCCGAATGTAAATTCTCTGAAAATGATCTTCGTACGTACGTTCGCCAAACGAAAGTCTTCCTGCTAGTACCACTGAACGATATTTCACAGATGAAACATTAGTATTCGCAAACGTCATTGGCAACCATCCCGATGGTAAAAGTTCATTTTGTCTGTATACAAGTTTGGTTTCCAAATCGGGGTTTATATCAGTACTTAACAGAGCCATAAATTCTTTTCGCCGGTTCATGCGTGTACCGGCCCGAAGTCCGATAATAGTGTTGGCAATATCCGCATCGCCGGTTACAAGCGGATTTTCGCGCAGCATAAAATTGTTATACTGATAATCAATTCGCCGATATTCATTAGTATAACCCATCCTGAACACAGTATTCAATTTTCGGTTCAGTTTCACTTGTGCATAGGCAGAATATGCAGATTCTTTGTTTTTAAAACCATAACCAATATGTCCGCCCAAACCAAAATCTTTCCAAATTTTCTCGTTCGTACGCAGTGGTAAATTCATTTTAAAGCCTTCCACATCGGTAATGCGCATAATTTCCTGAATTTTGCCAATCTCAATTTTCCCAATAGGAATATAACCTGTAATAGCTACATCGGCTAACCACTTAGCTGTTCGTAGCAACCGTGTATCATTAAGTAGAGCAAGGCGTTGGTCAATTTCGGCAGCTTCGTATTCTGTCCCGGCAAAACTTTCATCGCGTTCTGGTACATTTCCTGTGGCAATGCTGATTGTTTTTTTTGTAATAAAAAGTTCCGGTTTTTGATAAATACTGTCAGCCAGCACCTCATATAGCATGTTCAGCGTTATTTTTTCTTCTGCAGGAATCCATAAATTATTTTCGCTTTTTTCGAAACGCTGCGAAATATTTAGATGGCGAATGTAATTTATGTTTGCCAATGGTGAGAGTTTTGCATTGATTGACACTAATGCCAAAGTTGCGGAGTCAATCCACATCGTGCCGTTAAAAGCAAGATTTTTGGGATTATTACTGTAAAAATTTACTTTATATTTTTTATTTTCTCCGTTTAAGGTACTATCAGATAAAAAATAATTGTAATAAAGTGATGCGGCGGATGAGAGTGGACTAATCAGATTTTTATCCATAAACAAAATAGTGTTTTGATAAAAATTTATCGAAGTTTGAACCTCTCCTACAAGTTGTTCGGCAAAAAGTTGCGATTTTTCGGGCGAAGAAAAAGTATTTGTGCTCAAAACCGATTTGTTTTTTCCGTTTTGTTTATATGTAATTTCCGACATGAAAAGCGGAACTGTAAGAGCACTGTCATTTTTCGACAAAGCGCCTTCGGTCAAAGCGTTGAAAATTCTGCGGTTAACGTTACGCAGATTTACTTTACTAAGCAAAGCAAGATTTTGCTCCGTACGTTCAATAGTCAGATTATTGTACTGCGTAAAATCATTCACCGATTTCATACGGCGTACTTTTTTCATGAGCGGCAAAGCCGGGTTTGCCCCGGGAATTACCACAACATCTTGCAGCAGCGTGTTAGTTTCATCGAGTTGAACAAGCATTCCTGCACTTTGTCCGGGCTTTATTTTAATTTCTTTTCTTCGATATCCTACGCACGAAAATACAATGACCGAATGTTTTGGATCATTACTTTTGATCATAAAAAAACCTTCATCATCTGTTTTTGTACCATTTCCGGAGTTTTTAAAAACTACGTTTACATCGGCTACCGGAGTTTTATCAATACTATTTATCACTTGTCCAACAATGGTTGTAAACGAATCTTGCGCCTGTAGATTCATTATTGCTAAAAAAAATATCAGCAGGAAATTAATAAATATTGCAAATTTTCGTTTCATTCTACAGTTTTCTGATTCAATGGATGACATTCAAGTATTGTTTTTCGGAGCAACTGTACATCGATATGCGTATAAATTTCGGTTGTGGTAATGGATTCGTGCCCGAGTAAAAGTTGAATGGCACGCAAATTGGCACCATTTTCGAGTAAATGGGTGGCAAAAGAATGTCTGAAAGTGTGTGGACTTACTTTTTTTTGAATTCCTGCACGCGCCGATAAATCTTTCACAATTTCAAAAATCATGGCACGTGTTAATTTCCCGCCTCGACGGTTGAGAAATAAAATATCTTCAGCTCCTTTTTTTATATTCATAAGGTTACGGTCGATAAGCCATAGTTTTATATGATGCAGTGATGTTGGCGAAAGTGGTACAAGCCTTTGTTTACTGCCTTTACCTTCTACCAGCATATAACCTTCGTCGGCATAAATGTCCGACATTTTAAGTCCGGTAAGTTCCGAAACACGCAGACCTGAACCATATAAGGTTTCAATAATTGCTTTATTACGTTGTCCTTCGGGTTTGGACAAATCAATGGCTGCTATAATAGCATCTATTTCTTTTACAGAAAGCACTTCGGGAAGATGAAAACCTATCTTGGGACTTTCTATCAAATCTGTAGGATCATCATCGCGCTTGTTTTTATAATTCAGAAAATGGTAAAACGAACGTATTGAAGATAACATTCGGGCCTGCGAACGCGGATGAATGCCAGCCTCGGCTACATCGACAAAAAAATCTCTTATGTGTTCTTTTTGGGCATTCTGAATTTCAATTCTTGCATCTGCCAGATAGTTTTTGAATTGTTGCAAATCCGATTCGTAAGCTTTAATCGAGTTGTCCGACAATGCTTTTTCGAGTTTCAAAAATAAATGATATTCTTCGAGAATTGAAATCATCTGAATGTTTTATCAGGCTTACAACTTGAAATTAAGTGTGCAAAGATACAAAAAGTTAATGAGACTGTTTTTGTAACTAACGATGAAGCCCCAAAGTTAAATGTTTTTCAAATTTAGTAAATAATCATGCGTTTTTTGCTATTTTTGTTTACAGTTATCTATTAAAAAACAATCCACTCATAATTCTCAAAAATGAAAATACATCACTTAAAAACATTCCAAAAGAATAAAACGCTTATTCTATTATCGATAATTAATTTTCTGCTGATTTTCTCTGCTTCTGCATGGGATGTTACCGGGCACAGGGTAATTGCTGATATTGCCTATAAAAACCTGACATGTAAAGCGCGCCGCAGTGTGGATAAAATTCTCGGGAAGAAAGGAATAATTTACGAATCGTCGTGGGCTGATGGTGTTCGCAACGAAAAAGGATACGAATATTCTTACCCGTGGCATTACCAGAATTTACGCGACAGTATGACGAAAGAAGATTTGCAGTACTTGTTGAAAAATCCGAAAACAGAAGGCGAACATTTGTTTTATGCCATCGACTTAATGATAAATAAACTTAAAGCCAATCGGAAGGATGCGGAGGCATTGAAGTTTTTAGTGCATTTTGTGGGCGATTTGCATCAACCTATGCACCTTGGACGTGCCACCGATCGCGGGGGAAATAACGTTATGATTACCTGGTTTGGCAGTCAGGTTAACCTCCATGCTTTGTGGGACAGTTACCTTATCGACAGACAAAAATTAAGCTTTACTGAAATGAGCGAAATGCTCCTAAAAAAATATAATTCAGAACGAAAAAAATTCAAAAATGAAACCATTGAAAACTCAGTGATTGCTGCTTACGAGTTACGTTCGCAACTCTATGTAACAGACATGAAAACTACCAGCAATTATCTTTACGCGCATATCTTCACCCCTCAACACAATGAAATGCTATACCGTGCAGGGATGCAACTCGCAAAGATTTTGAATGAAATTTATTAATCGTAATTTTCACCTATTTTTTCGGTAACCAAGCACTGCCCAACCGTTGAAAAAAACGGCAAAACCACACAGCGCCAAAAAGTGATATTTCAGGTCGGGAAAAGTACTGCCTTTCAGAAAAACCGAACGCAAAACTTCTACCGTATAACGCAACGGACTGAAGCGACTTAATGTTTGTGTCCACTCAGGCATACTGCTAACAGGAGTATATAATCCGCTTAGAAAAATAAAACTGATTACAAAGAAAAACATGATAAACATCGCTTGCTGAAAGTTATGAGCGTAATTGGAAATAGCAAGTCCGAAGCCCGAAAATGCCAGAGAAAATACTGCCGCAAACAGATAAATTAGAAAATAGCTTCCAAGTGCTGTCATTCCGTAAAAAAGCCAGGCTACAAAAAAACCAATGGTCAATACCACAAAACCCATTAACCAGTAAGGAATTAGTTTTGATAAAATAATGATAAACGGACTTGCCGGCGTTACATTCATTTGTTCCAATGTTCCTTTTTCTTTTTCTCCTACGATATTCAATGCCGGCAAAAATCCAACAATCATTGCTAATATCATCATCAAAATGCCCGGAATCATCGTATATTTATATTCAAGATGTGGATTGAAACGGTAATGTGGTACAATTTCAATCAACGGCGCTTTCGAACTGTTGGAAACCGGCATTTTTTCAGCAAGGATTTCTGCTGAGAAATTGTTGATAATAGTTGCCATATACGAACTACTTAAACCACCTTTCATACCGTTTACGGTGTTTGCTGCTATTAAAACATGTGCTTTTCCTTCGGTTATCAGTGTTTTTTCAAATTGTGGCGGAATTTCGAGTATTAAATCAGCTTTATCCTGTTCAATTTCATAAAGCGCAGCATTGTAATTCTCAGCAATGCCTTTCATTGTAAAATGACCCGAAGCTGTAGCTTTGTTAATTAATCGGGATGAATAATTGCTGTGATCATTATCCACAACTACCAATCGAATGTTTTTTACATCGAAATTTGCCACCATTGGGAATAGTGCCAGCGATATAAATGGCACGGCTACAAGCATTTTCGGGAAAAACTTGTTCCGCCTGAATTGAATAAATTCCTTTTCAAGCAGAAATTTTAAAATGAATTTCCGGCTGTTTTCTTTCGGTTTTAATTTTTTATGTTTTTTGAACATTGGCATTGATTAGTAAGAGTTTATAGTTTCAGAGCTTTAAAAATTTCAAGTTTCAAAAGTTTCAAGTTTGAAAAGTTATAGAGTTTCAATTTTCAGAATTAATCATGTTAATCCTTTTTTGTTGCTTATTTTCTCATTTTTAGATGTTTATAAACTTAAAAAACGTTCAAAAGTCAATCGACGTTTTGAAATTTTATTGGCATATTATCACATTGGCACATTATTTACTCTAATCTGTATTTAAATTTCCGCAGACTTATATTAATCAATAATATACCCATACCCATCAGAACAGATAGTTCGGGTATTATAGCTTGAAATCCCAATCCTTTGATCATTATTTTTTTTACACCAATAATATACCATTTGGCAGGCACAATTTGTGATATCCATTGAAAAAATTGTGGCATATTTTCCACCGGAAACATCATTCCCGAAAGCATGATAACCGGCAACAATAAAATCATTCCTGAAAAAAGTAAAGCTACTACCTGGGTTTCGGCTACCGAAGAAATTACCAGACCCAGTGAAAGATTGACAAATATATAAACCAGCGAAAGTACCAGTAACCAGAATAAACTTCCTGCTACAGGCACTTTCAGTAAAAATACCGACAATAACAGAATGGTTGTAAGATTTACGATGGATAGCAAAAAGTATGGAACTGTTTTGGCTAATATGATTTGTAAGGGTTTTACAGGCGATACCAGTAATACTTCCATTGTGCCGGTTTCTTTTTCACGGGCAATGGAAATGGAGGTCATCATGGCACAAATCAGCATCAAAATCATTCCCATTACTCCCGGTACAAAGTTGTATGCGCCCTTCATTTGAGGATTATAAAGCAGTTTGATTTCGGGAATAATGCTGATGGGTATTTTTTGCAATCCTATAACTTCCTGTTGCCATGTTCCGATGATGGCAGTGGCATAACCTGTTACGGCTTTTGCGGTGTTTGGATCCGTTGCGTCAGTTATAAGTTGTATTTGTGCAGAACCATCGCGCATGGCTTTGGAATGAAAATTCTCGCTGAAAACAACAACCATTTTTAGCTGATGTTTCAGAAATAACGCTTCAATTTCATCAGGATGATGAATAATTTTTTCAACTGAAAAATACTGACTGTTCTGAAATTTATTAATGATAGTTCTTGTCGATATGTCGTTTGAAGGATCGAGTATGCCAATTTTTGAATTTCGCACTTCGGTGGTAATGGCATAACCAAACAGCAGCAACATAAGTACAGGCAATAGCAGAAGAATCGCGATTGTAGTACGATCCCGTAAAATATGGTGAAATTCCTTGCGCACAAACGACAGGAATATTTTTCTTTCTGCTTTTTTGCCTTTCATAAAAGTTCAATATTTCAATTGTTTCAGAGTTTAAAAAGTTTCAGATGTTTCAGAGTTTCAGGTTTCAGGAGTTTCAATTTGCCATAGCTTCATTCGCTCATTATCACATGGTAGCTAAGCGAACATCCCCCGTAAAGCGGGATTGCCACATTAATAACATTGACTTATTCAATTCTTTCCGCTTTTCGTGCCAGTTGTCTGAAAACTTCGTCCATGTTTTG
>CAYNGF010000064.1:0-19749 GCA_964396515.1 uncultured Paludibacter sp. | reverse complement strand
AACCGTACATCCATCCATTCTGATTATTGTTATCGCAATGTGTTTGATATTGAAAACAATGTCCAACCTCGTGTGCAAGTGTGTGTCCGCCAACCTGAGCCGACCACGCTGTGAGCGTAAGCAAACCAATCAAATCGTCAACCCCCGAACCTGAAGCTTCCCAATCGCGGGTATAGCGTAAACGAATTATCATTTTATAATCGTCGGTTTTGGAATTTCCTCGTTTGATAAACTTTAGTGAGTCAGCATAAAAATTAAAACTCTGATCGGCCACACGCAGTAATTCATCAATATTTATTCGGTAATTTCCATCAGCCAGCACCGAAGGATCTTCGCCGTAACCGGGTTCCCAAAATATTATCCAGTTTTTCGATTGTTTACTGCGCGACATACTCCAAGTGTTAGATTCCAAATTTACATTTCCCATCATCCATGTTGGGGTGTAAATTTTTTTATAAATCAAAGCTGATATATCCGAAATTGATTTATTCAATGCTGTTGTTGTAGCATCCAGGTTATCTGACAAATTTTTAGCAGTTGCAAGTACTGTTACTAAACTTTGTTGTTTTATGACGCTTAATGTGCCTGATACCTTTTCTGCTTCTGAAATTAAATCTGCTAATAGAGTATAAGTTGTATAAGATTTATTTCCTGCGTTAATTGCTTCGTTAATAACTCCATTCGCTGACTGAAGACCTGAAAAATCAAGCGGGATGGAATTTATAGCTTGATTTGCCTGTGACAAGGCACTATTGAGGTTTGTTCGGACGGTGTTCTGAATTTTTTTCGAAAGAATTTCTTCTGCTATTGCTATTTGAATAAGTAAATTATTTTTCAAATCAAGTGTATCGTAACCCCCGTGATACTCAAGACGGAAATTGTCGAACAAAGCCCAGTAACCCGATTGTTGGAAATCGCTTTTTGCACCAATGATGAGTGTATCGCCCGTATTTAGCAAAATATCAGATACTGTTACATCGTAATATCTGTTGGCATTTGACAGAAGTGTTTCGGCTGCAGCCATAGTATTTACATATCCGTTCAGAGAGCCCGAACCGCTATAACTTTGCTTGTAAATCGAACTGAATAAATTGTTTTTCTGCGGAAAACTATTTGCTTTAGCGTAAAACATTGCTGAAATTTTTTCAGTTCCTCCTCGATAAGCAGCACCGCCATCGTTCGCTGTTGGTCGCTCAAAACCCTGCGCTTTCAGTACATATTTTCCGGCAGGAAGTCCGGCAATTATCTGATACATATTAAATGTACGCTGATAAAATTCCACAACATGATAATTTATGGTGCCAATACCTTTCCAACCTTCAGGTGTATTATTGTTGAAAGCTGGATTTGTAATCATATTGGTCATATCCAAAGGATTTTGAGGAGTAGCGTTTTTTAGTTTATATGTAAAGATGGCTTTTTTTAAATCGTTAATAGCTTTTTGAACATCTGTTGCCGACTGACTGTT
Source organism: uncultured Paludibacter sp. (assembly GCA_964396515.1). GTDB lineage: Bacteria > Bacteroidota > Bacteroidia > Bacteroidales > Paludibacteraceae > Paludibacter. The sequence goes on along the minus strand of CAYNGF010000064.1, from coordinate 18,281 downwards.
TAAAAAACTTTGAGCAGTCTGAATTGCTGCCAGAAATTCTACTGCACCTGTTGTTTCGGGTTTGTAAATTGACTGTGCTTCACCAATAACTGCCTGTAAATCGCTAATGTTTACTACATCTTCCACTTCGAAAAGTGCAAAATTATCATACCCCAATCTTCCACCAAGCCAACGGAAACGTGCTACGATATAACTGTAAGCTGGATTTGAATTTGTAAAGATGATTTCATTTTGAGTCCAGGCTCCTGCACCATTCACTTTAGCAAAATTCAACAATATTAAAGGTTCCAAATTGGATGTTTTGTTGTTGGTGAGCGAAATTTTGCTCCATTCTTCGTTTCCGGCTGCAGTTGAGGTGTTTTGATACTTTATATAGTATGAGAAGTAATACTTTTTACCTGCCGAAATGCTCCATCCTGTGCCGATTGAACCGGCCGAATTTGAACTTTCGTTTTTATTTCCTACAAGATATTTTGAGTTCCCGATACCTCCGGTGGTCATTATTGTAAAATTTGCGGAAGTCAATGTCGCCGCCGAAGTAGTTGCATCTGTCCAACCGGTAAAGTCGTTTTCAAATCCGGGATTTGTAATCAGATTGGCGCTTATCAGTTTGTATTTTGCCCCTGAAACTGTTATGGTGTCTCCTAAGTTTTGGCTCGAAAGTATTGAAATGTTTGCTGATATTATGGTAATTATCAGGATATATTGAAAATATATTTTCATTTGAGAAAATCTGAATTGTTTGACAGTTACAAAAATAAACTATTTGTATGTTAATTCAGGCGATTTTATTTTCATAAAGGTGGATAAAGCACTAAATAAGTGGCGTTTCGGAGAAAAAGCGATAGGATTATCAAAAATATTATTTAATTTAGCGCTCAAAATCTACATAAAAATTTCCTCAATGCCATTTTCATCTCGTCATAAAGGCAATATACTCCACAAATTCGGCAAAGGTTTGTATGAGTGCTGGATGAATTAGACCTCTCCCCAACCCTCTCCAAAGGAGAGGGAGACTACAAGGATTTAGTGATTTGCTAAATTCAAAAATTTCATTTCCTGTTTTTGTCTATTTAATTGACCAATCAATAATCTTTTTTGCACTACCATTGGCATATTGCCACATTAACTCATGGGCATCATCTTCGACATAAAACGTTTTGCAATTCACGACGGACCGGGCATTCGAACGACAGTTTTTCTGAAAGGATGTCCGCTCCGCTGTGCATGGTGTCATAACCCTGAAAGTATAAGTGCTGCTATTTGCGAAGTTCCAAAAACTGTACGAATAGGAGATAAATCAATTACTGAAAATGAAACGGTTGGTCGAGAAATAACGGTTGGAGCGCTAATGCATGAACTGGAAAAGGAAAAGATTTTCATGGAGGAATCGGGTGGGGGAGTAACATTTTCAGGTGGCGAACCCACCTTTCAGCATAAATTTCTGAGCGAAGCGCTGATAGCCTGTAAACATGCAGGGATGCACACGGCTGTCGATACATCGGGGTATGTACGTTGGGAAATTTTAGAAGAAATTTCGAAAAACACCGATTTATTTCTGTACGATTTGAAAATAATGGACGAAGAACTTCACCGTAAATTTACCGGAGTTCCTAACAAACTTATTCATGAAAATCTGCAAAAACTTTTGGAAATAGGAAAATCAGTTTATGTAAGAATACCAATGGTGCCGGAAGTCTCATTTTCGGAAACGAACATTCAGCAAACACTGAATTTTTTATCCGGATTCAGCCCAAAACTCGAATTAATCAATTTACTTCCCTTTCATAATACAGCTTCGCATAAATACGAACGTTTTGAAATGGAAAATGCTTTTTCAGACATGAAATCGATGGATAAAAAAGAACTTGAAGTAATAAAAAAGCAATTTGAAAAAGCCGGTTTTCAGGTGAAAATTGGCGGATAGAAAGTTGGGGACAAGCGACTTCCAAGTCGCATGATGATAATTTTCAAGCGGTTATGAAACCGCTTGTCCCGAACTAATTATTGAAAAGAAAAATTAAACGCAAAATACAAAATAAAAAATATGACTCCCAGAATTCAACGACTACGCGACCAAAGTCTCAATGCTGTTTATACCATTTCCGCAGAAAGAGCTTTATTAATAACTGAGTTTTACCAAAATCATGTAGCTTTTGGCGATAGCATTCCGGTGCAACGTGCCAAATCGTTTGAATATATTCTCACCAACAAATCAATTTGTATAAACGATATGGAACTGATTGTTGGAGAACGTGGGCCTGCTCCTAAAGCTACCCCTACATATCCTGAAATAACAGTTCATTCGCTGCAGGATCTGGAGATTCTGAATTCACGAGAGAAAGTATGGTTTCGTGTGAGTGAGGAAACCAAAAAGGCTTTCGCTGATATTATAATTCCGTTTTGGTCAGGACGTTCAAATCGTGACCGTTTGATGAATGCTATGACAGATGAATGGAAAGACGCATATTCTGCAGGAATTTTTACCGAATTTATGGAGCAACGTGCTCCCGGGCATACGGTGGCAGGCTATAAAATTTTTCAGAAAGGAATGCTGGATGTTATTCATGATGTGGAAAAAAGTATGGCTCAGCTCGATTTTATCAATGACCCGCAAGCCTACGATAAAAAAGAAGAACTGAAAGCCATGAAAATTGCAGCTAATGCAATGATACTTTTTGCCGAAAGGCACGCAAAAAAACTTGATCAACTTGCCATAACCGAACCCAATCCTGAGCGTAAGTCAGAATTGGTGGAAATGGCTCGTATTTGTCGACGTGTTCCTGCTCACGCACCCCAAACTTTCCACGAGCTATTACAGCATTATTGGTTTGTTCATTTGGGAGTTGTAATTGAGTTGAACCCTTGGGATTCGTTTAATCCCGGCAGACTCGATCAACATCTGAACCCGTTTTATCAGAAAGAAATTGCTGCCGGAACACTTACCAAAGAGAAAGCCGTAGAATTACTACAGTCGTTTTGGGTGAAATTCAACAACCACCCTTCACCACCTAAAATTGGTATTACAGCGCAGGAAAGCAGTACTTACACTGATTTTTGTCTGATAAATCTGGGCGGACTCAAACCCGACGGTACAGATGCGGTAAACGAAATGTCGTACATTTTATTAGATGTGATTGAAGAAATGCGCCTGCTGCAACCGAGCTCTATGGTGCAACTAAGCAAACTGAACCCCGACAGCTTTATCGAACGTGCCATAAAAATTACAAAAACCGGTTTCGGACAACCTTCAATATTCAACACTGATGCCATTATTCAGGAATTGCTGAATCAGGGAAAAGATATTGTGGATGCACGCAATGGTGGTGCAAGCGGCTGTGTGGAAAGTGGTGCATTCGGAACCGAAAGCTATATACTTTGCGGATATTTCAATCTGCCGAAAATTCTGGAAGTTACTTTGCATAATGGTTTTGATACACGAACCGGAAAGCAAATAGGATTGAAAACAGGCAATGCTGCTGATTTTAAAACCTTCGAACAGCTTTTAAATGCCTTTAAACAACAGGTAGAACATTTTATCCGTATCAAAATTGCGGGCAACAATACCATCGAAAAAATTTTTATGTCGCATATTCCTACGCCTTTCCTTTCGCTGATTATCGACGATTGTGTGGCACGGGGAATGGATTACATTCAGGGTGGTTCGCGCTACAACACCAATTACATTCAGGGTGTAGGAATAGGTACCATGACCGATGCACTGACGGCTCTGCGTAAACATGTGTTCGAGGATAAATATATCAGTCTGCCTGATTTTGTAAAAGTGCTCGAAGCCAACTTCGAAGGGTATGACGAACTGCTCTATAAACTGCTCTACAAAACTCCAAAATATGGAAACGACGACGAATATGCGGATGAGCAATTGGTGAAAGTATTTGATATTTATTACAATGCAGTAAAAGGACATCGCAGTCCACGTGGCGCTGAATATCGTATTAACCTGCTCCCAACCACCTGTCATGTGTATTTTGGCAGTGTGATGCATGCCAGTCCGGATGGACGAAAAGCCGGATTACCGGTTTCTGAAGGTATCTCACCAGTGCAGGGTGCCGACAAAAACGGTCCGACTTCAGTAGTGAAATCAGCAGCCAAAATCGAGCATTTGCATACCGGCGGAACATTGCTGAATCAGAAATTCAGTCCGAATTTTTTCGAAGATGATACTGCTATAAGCAAAGTTTCATCACTGGTTCGCAGCTATTTCCGCTTGAACGGACATCATATTCAGTTCAATGTAGTAAGTGCTGAAACGCTTCGCGATGCACAAAAGCATCCTGAAAATTACCGCAACCTGATCGTTCGAGTAGCCGGTTACAGTGATTATTTTAATGATTTAGGACTGGATTTGCAGAATGAAATCATTGAAAGAACTGAACAGGAAGGGTTGTGAACAGACAAAATAATATAAATTATTGTATTAAAGCAATTTTAATAGCAATTTTTAGGGAAAATTGATATTAATAATTCAATTTATAAATTGATAATAATTTGACAATGATTTGTTATTTGAAATCAAAATATCTACTTTTTTGATAATATAATACACCAAAATCACTTAAGAAATTTTGTTAAGTCAAAAAATTTGTCTTAAGTTTGCGCTTTTTTTTAAATTTAGCACTAAACTTTATACATTATTGTGATAAATATCTAAAAAAGATTGTTTTACTTATTCTTGTTTTGTTTAATAATATTTTTTAATTCTACAATTTTTGATATTGGTATTTTCTTTATGTATGATAATAAATTAATTCTGTTTTTGTCAACAAAATCTCTTTTTTTCATATAAAAAATCAGTTAAAAATAACTTCTTTTTCCCACAGCATTAAGCTTGCCATTAACTCATTATAAATTTTAATTAATATAGTTTTAACCAAAGATTCTCGAAATATTAAAATGAAAAAAATATTTTTATTTGTCTTGTTGTTAACAGTTTTTGTTCAGCAGATCAATTCACAGTGTACAAATTGTACAAACACTTATACAAACGCCACAATAAATACAAGCTTTTCAATTTCAGGAGTTATATGTTTTTCAGGTACAACCAATACTATACAGGGCGATATATCGTCAATTGACGATGGGTCAGTAATATGTGTAGGACCTGGAACCACATTAAATTTGAACTCAAATAATTATAATGTTGGAGCAACGAACAATATTACTGTAAATGTTTACGGTACACTGAAATTTAATACAAATCCAAATTTGGCAGGCCGTTGGACTTTTAATATTTATAGCGGTGGGGTTCTAAATTATGGTTCATTGGGGTTCATCGCCGCAAGTGGAAAACTTACAATAAATAATGCCGGTACTTTTTCAGGTGGAAAATTAGAAATAACCGGAAATAATTCTACAGGTTCAATAACTAATACAGGATCGATGACTTTATCGGAAGATTTGTATTTTGCAGGCACAAACTTTTCTTTTTACAACAACTCAACAACTACGCTAAATCTTTATACGATTGCATTGAGTAACCCAAGTTCAACTTTCATTATGCAAAACCATACAGTAATGAATGTAACGAGCACGTTAAATCTTATTAATGGAACCGCTCAGTTCAGAAATTTGGGGTCGCTAACAGTAGGTCAAAATTATAACAGCTCTTCAACATCTACTTATGTAAATTGTGGAAATTTTAACGGAGGATTTAATCTGAATGGAGGTGGCAAGGTTATAAATACCGGAACATTTAATGCGGATCAGATTGATTATGGAGGCACAGCATCAAGAATTGAGAATTATGGATATTTTAATATATCTGGAAATGTAAATTTAGGAGGTCCGGGTTCGATTTTTTATAATCAGGGAATTGTTACCTTTACTTCGGGTCAGTTTCATAGTGATGGAAATTTAACAGGGCCTTCCAACCCAGATTATAAAGGATATTTTGTTTGGCCGAGCTCCTCGATAGCAGTAATTAACAATGGTACAATTGGTCCGAATCTTAATTTCAGAAATCCAACGGGCACAAGTTCGGATACAGCAATGTTTAATAATCCGAATTCACTTACTTGGTTGTCAAATATTTCATGGGGAGCAACTGAGCCTACGTCATTGCCATCCTTATCTTGTCCAAATGCCGATGGAAGCCCTGAAGTGCCGATACCGTCATCGACTTCAGTTTGTGCCGGTACAGATTTGACAACTCTTCAACCAACAGCAACTGATGTAACATATGAATGGTGGACGGGTAGTTCAACCAGTCGTGGTACGCAAATAACAACATCAACTACGCCAAAAGTTACCTGTTATACTAATGTAGGTACAGTTTATCTATGGGCTAAAAGTAATGGCTTTGGTGTTTGTTCCAATTCAGGAGCTCCGGTTAGTGTTACTGATTGTGCTTTAGCCTGGAGAAGTATAAAAAGCACAGGCAATTGGTTGGATACAAATATGTGGGAGTATTATAATGGAAATAATTGGTTACCAATAGCTTCACATCCGTATAATAATGCCAAGATTTTTATTAGCAATAATACAAGTGTATCTGTATCTTCAAACCTAACAATTAATGCGGATACATTAATAATTGAGGAACGTGGCAATTTAACAGTAAATAACGGTACAACTTTAACTGTAAACAAACCTTTAGTTTTTAAAATTGATGTCAATGGAAATGCCGGACAACTACTTGGGGTATGTAATGGTACAACAAGTAATGTTATAATGGGTGTCAATTCAAAACTAATTGCCCGACGAACTCTTGATGACTCTTGGGATTTTGTAAGTTTTCCTTTTGAAGTAACTTCAAGTAATATTTTCTTTGCCGGAACTTCTACTCAGGCAGTTTGGGGAAATTTAAATCAATCAGGAACAAATGTAGATTTTTTTGCGGCAGAATATAGTGGCGCCAATCGCGCTAATGATGCTTCGATGGTTTCGCCCACCAATAGCAAGTATTTTGTGAGTGTTAATCCTCAGGCCTTTTTAGCTACCAAAGGTTATATTATTACCGGAGGAAAACAGAATGTACCAAAAACAATTGACTTTGTTTCTTCAACCGGGACTCAGTTGGATTTTTGCAATGTAACTAAAACGGTTTATGCCTACGATGCCATTGGTGCTTGCAACGATGGATGGAACTTAGTTGGCATACCTTATCCTGCTGACTTTAATTTAAAATATGCTACATCGCTCGCTCCGTATTATGTATATGGCACAAATTCTTACAGTACTATCGCACCAAATACAACGTATCGGTTTAATCCCTTTTCAGCATTCTTTCTTCAAGTATTTGGGGCAAGTAATGCCACATTAACATATGACAATACAGGACTTACTGATTTTACAAGCGGTGGTGCAGGCGGTGCTCCCGCGTATAGACTGGAAGATATTGTTATCGAAATAAGTGATGGAAGTTTATCGGACAACACACTGATACGTTTACAGGAAAGTGCCACTGAAAGCTTTGATACAAATATGGATGGAATTAAGTTTTTAAATTCAAATACCGCTATTCCCCAAATTTATACCGAAGCCGAAGGAGCCTGTTCGGGACTGGCGGTCAATACACTTCCTAATAATACTGAAATGGTAAATTTAAAAATAAGAACAGGTAAAATCGGTACATATAATATTCGACTTTCGGAGAAATCACAACTGAATAATGTGGATAAGGTAATTCTTACAGATACCGAAACAGGAATTTCATCTGATTTGCTAATCTCCAAAGGATATAATTTCGAGTCAAACCAAACGGGTACAAGTAGCAGATTCAAAGTGTTACTTTCAACTGAAAGCGCTAATGGAATTATGCCGGTTAAAAACAATGGAATATTTGCAATTGTTCAGGGTGCTCGTGTTATAGTAAGTGGAATAACAGAAGTTTCAGATATCAGCATTTACGATGCAGTAGGCAAACTTATACAGCATAATAATTCTGTGATTAATGGTGAAATACTTGAACTGCATCAGCAGGGACTTTATGTGATGGAAATCAGTAATAAAAACCAAAGAGCAAGAATAAAGGTGCTGGTAAGCCAGAAAAATTAATTCTTAACAACAAATGAAAATTATATGGAAACATTAGAAAATATTGAGTTGAATTTTGCATATAAAAAGGTTTATCTTGCTCCTCGATTTGATATCGTGAAACTCGATAATGAAATATCACTTGTGCTGAATTCCTTTAATAGCCTTCCGGGCGATCCTAACCCCAATTGTGTAACTGAAGGCGGTGATAATCAGTTTGCCGAATCTCCGTGGGAATAGAATATTTTTAACTATAACAAAAAGCCTGACACAGTTATAAATTAACTTGTCAGGTTTTTTTATGTCAAAACTGAGTCTTACAAAAAATTGACTTATCAGTTATATGTTTCTTAACGCCTCCACCTCTTCCACTGTTTTCGGTTTTACTTTTGTTCCCAGACGTTTGGCGCCGTTTTCGGTCATCATATAATCTTCTTCGTTGCGGATTCCTCCGAAATTCCGGAATTTCTGTATTTCGCTCCAGTTTATGTAATCGTTGAATTTTCCTTCACTTTGCCATTTATCCATCAATTCAGGAATAAAATAAATTCCGGGTTCTATAGTAAACACATGTCCGGCTTTTAAGGGTTTTGCAAAACGAAGCGATTTTAGTCCGAATTGTGTACTTTTTGGCTCGCCATCGTAGCCAACCCAAACTTCGCCAAGATTTTCCATGTCGTGTACATCGAGTCCCATCATGTGTCCGGTGCCACAAGGTAAAAACAATGCATGTGCACCATTTGATATAATATCATCAGTATTACCTTTCAGTAACCCGATACTTTTCATGTTTTCGGTAATGGAACGGCAAGCTGCTAAATGCGCATTTCGGAACGGAGTGTTTAATTCCAAGGCATTTATGGCGGCATAATGTGCTTCGAGGCTCATTTCGTAAATCAATTTTTGTTGCGAAGTGAATTTCTTATCTACAGGAAAAGTACTCGAAAGGTCGCCGGCATAGCCACTTTGAAGTTCAGCACCTGCATCCAATAAAAACAAATCGCCACTTTTCAGTATATTTCCATGGTAATGGTTATGAAGTGTTTGTCCGTTAATGGTGGCAATTATCGGAAAGGAAATTTCGCAGTTGGTTGCATGCGCAATTTCGTAAACCCTCGCAGCAACCTGTGCCTCGCTAATTCCAGGTCGAATCATTTGCATGGCTGCCACATGCATATCTACGGTTAAATTTACAGCACGTTCAATTTCGGCAATTTCTTCAGCGCTTTTTATTTCACGCTGACTTACTACGGCTCTAATAAGTTTTAAAGATGATTGTGAAGCAGCATCATTTGGATGTAGTCCAAGTAGATTTTGTAGTTCAATTTTATGCTCAGCCCTGTAAGGAGGCAAAAAGTGAATTTCCATATTTCGTTTTTGTGCTTCATCAATAATTTTTGACAATTCAGAAGTTGGAAGCACATTTTTCACTCCGCAAAGTGATGCACGTTCTGCTATGGTTGGCTGCGGTCCCATCCAAACAATATGATCGATGGTATAATCATCGCCAAAAATTATTTCCTGACCGGAATCAACATTGATCAATGCTGCCAAACCGGGAAAATTAATTCCAAAGTAGTAAAGAAAAGTGCTATCCTGGCGGAAATGATAACAATTGTCGGCATAATTCATTGGGCTTTCATCGTTACCCAAAAAAAGAATTAACCCTGACCCGATTTTTTCTGCAAGCGTTTTACGCCGCTGAATGTAAGTGCTTGAACTGAACATAAATGAAATTAGTATTTATTATTTGCAGTAGAACAAATTGCTAAGATACATCAAAAATCAATTATTTTACCCGATAATAAAATTTTACTGAGTTATTTTAACGAACCAATTGAATAATATTTTTTTGCATACGCTTTCTGTATGCTTCAATTTTTTTATGTTCGGTTTCAAACATTTTAACGTTATCGAAATAATTCAGTGCCAAGTTGAACTGTTTTGCACGCCATTTTGTAAGCATTCTTCTGGCAATTAATTTATCAGTTCCAAGACTTATAAAATGAAGCGTTTTCATTCTTTTGCTATTTTTTATTACATGAAAATGCAAGCTATCAATAACGGAAAATAGCTCCAGTGTACAATGATGATAATATGGAGCTACAATATCAAGCTCATCTCTTGTAAAGCTACTTGTAAGGACTTTCCAACTATCTCCGTTTATATGATCGTTAGTCCCGAGTAACTTGTATTGTACCGGCGTAAGATTTTTTTCTTTAAAATATACCGACCAAATATCATTATTTTCACCGACTTTTGCATCTGATATTCCTTTCTTAAATAACTCCGCAAAATTTAGTTGTAGTTTAGTCATTAGAATTTTTGGTGTATCGGGGAGTGTCGCAATATAATCATCTGCTGCTTTTGTAGCCCAAACATAAACTGCGGCAAAGTGTCGTTCAACTCCTGTTTGGTTCGTAATACTATCCAAACTATGCCAAAGCGGAGAATAATTTTTGTAACTCGTTGAGAAAAGATTGCTTGATTGGAAGAGTATAACTCCGAATAATAAAAGTTTCTTTACAGTATTTTTCATTATGGTAATAAATTTTTTTCAAATAACAAATATACTATCCGTCTTGTTGAGAGAGTAATTACATTTTTATTGAATAAAGTTAAAATTTTTCGATGAAAGAAGAAAAGTAAATTTGAAACTTGAAGATGTGAAATGCTTGCTACAGTAATGGAAAGTTTGGTGAGTATAAAATCCTTTCCAAAGATTTTTTCTTTGGTAAAGTTGCTTATGTAAATTACAAATCTTTTAATTTCATTGGATTATATAAAACTTCGTTGTACTAAACTTCGGTTTGTTTTTTTTGCTTTACTTTTTTTACAAGATAGTTAGTAAGAGGCAAATCCAGGATTTCATAACCGGTTTTCATGGCGGATTAAGAAAGAATTAATACAATCAGGTCATTAGTCGGAATTACGCAGGAAAACACAATTATAAAAAACACTACTGAGTCGGCTTCTTCACCTACAAGGGTAGAATCGATGGCACGAATGGAAAATGAACGCCCTTTTATAGTGTTTTTTTCAAACTTCATTATTTTATTATTGATGAGCCTAAACCTATTTGATAAGACCCAAATAATTTTTTAAATATTAATGGTTATTGTCAAAAATAATCCATAAAACAGTCAAAATATCCACATATATATCAACTGTATTCTTATAAATTTGTATTTAAAACAATAACTTTTTAAATATAATGTTTATGAAAAAACTTTTTAACTTTTTGCTTTTAGCTATCTTGATAGTGTCTAATCATTCTTTTAGTCAGACACCATTAATCGATGTTTGGGATTTTGGTGCCGAACAACTTGACCCAACGATTTACAACAATCAACTAACCGTTTCAACAATCAACTCCTGGTATTCGCCAAGCATTACTCCGGGAAGTGTAAGTACTTCGAATACACTTCCAACTTCGTGGACAGCTGGTATTTTAAGTTGGACAGGGGGTTCAAACGATCGCTTGAGAACAACTAATACTGCGATAACGCGATATGATAATAATATAGCAAGTGCAGTAGGCTATACAGGCAGAATTTATGTTAATGCCGCGGCAGCTACTGGCCGATACTTAAGTTTGAATCTGAACGAAGATGACGAAGTTACACTGGTTACACGCACCGATGCAGGAGGAAAAATTAATTTTGTGTATTCAACACCTGCTATTCAGACAGATGTTTTTAATGTTACAGACTTAACTTCTCTAAAATTTGTAGCAAAAAATGCCGGTGTTTATAAAATTTATGATACTCAAGGTAAACCAAGTTACTTTAGAATTTACCGTAAGGCTGCAACCTATCAAACTTTTACCGGTAATTTAGATTTAACCGATGCTCCCGGATTGCCAAGTGATTGTAAGGTTGTATTTACCAATGCTGCCGGAAAATCATGGACGTTACCGGTTGTTTCAAATGCTTATTCCGCTGTTTTACCTTCAGGCTATACTTATACTGTAACACTTGCTGATGCCAACGGCTATGTAATAACTTCCGGTAAAACCATTGAAGTTACTCCAACCACTACTTCTCATGATTTAGTTTTGAAAAAAGTTACTCTTTATACTATTTCAGGCGCAATTAACGGTCTTGGATCAACGTTAACAAATCTTGGTTTGGTTTTTACCCCGATCACACCATCGGCTTATGTACCTGAACCAACTATCAATAAAACAGCTGGTACTTATAGTGTTCAATTAGAAGATGGATTTACTTATACCATTTCGGCAACCGGATTTAATGATTATCAATTAGTTGACAATACTGTTACTGTTTCAGGTGCAGATGCGGTAAAAGATTTGAATTTTACTCCGAAAACAAAATATAATGTAAATATTACTACAACGGGGTTAACTCCTGACCAAATTGCAAAACTTAGTTTGACTTTTACTAACATAAACGAACCCGGGTATGTTTATACTTTTGCTCAGACTGATAGCAAAACACTACGAACAGGAACTTATACTGTTACATCGAGTGGGTTGGATGAATATCCTCTTACACAGGCATTAACTTCTTACCTCAAAGTACAGGATGCCGATGTGTCAAAAACAATTAGTTACAACCGAGTTACTAACTGGTCTTTCGATGATAAAGTTATTACTTCGACAACAGCTTATTACAAAGGTATGCAACTTACAGGCAACAATGCTAATGAAATTGCAAAAGGTCATTTAACATCTAAACCAGGGGCAACTATCAGTGTTCCAATTCAACCGGGAGAGAAAATGATTGTTACGTATTATTATACTGCCGATTTTTCTATCGATGGTGGTCCTGCTATAACCACGGCAACCAACAGTACCAATATTCTTGAAAAAACTGAATATGTTTATCCCGGTGCTACTGATGGATTTGTAACTATTAGTGTGGGGTCAGGTGCAAGTACAACTTACATTACTGATATAACAACAGATGTAATTGTTCCATTTGCGTCTGATATTTATGTAGGAACTGATAAAACATATAAAACCATTAATGAAGCGCTTACTGCTATTTCAAAAATGAACAGGCCATCAAATCAAAGAGTTACAGTTTGGATTGACCCGGGTAATTATGAAGAAATGCTTGTGATTAATTCGCCTAACGTTACTTTAAAAAATGCTTCGGGTATGCCAAGCATCGGAATATTGAATCAGGGTGTAGATATTGATGGAAATGCAGTAAGAATTACATCGTACTACGGTCATGGGTATAATTACTACAGTATGGCTACAAATCAGAAGTGGAATGCTGATGTACTCAGAGTTAACAAAGAAAACGGTTCACAACCTTACACGAATACCGGAGCAGGAACTACTAATGGTTCGTACTGGAATGCAACAGTAGTGGTTAGTGCAAGTGGATTTAAAGCTGAAAATATTATTTTCGAAAATTCGTTTAATCAATATATTTCAAAAAAAGAATCCGAAGATGTTGTGGTGGAATGGACTTCGGGAGGGAAAGGACTAAGACCTACAAATGTTGGAAATACTGCTGTACAAAATAAGAGCTTTGTTGAACGTGCTGCAGCAATTGCTATTACCAATAATACCGATACAGTTGTTTTGAATAATTGCCGCGTGATAGGTCGTCAGGACTCATTCTACGGAGGTACGGGAGTTAGAGTCGTTGTCTTTAAAGGAGCTCTGATGGGTAGTACTGATTTTCTGTTCGGACCAATGACAGCTGTATTTTACAAAACTGATTTAGTTATGAATACAAGCGAAGTAAACACAGATGTTTGTTATATCACTGCTGCACAACAAACCAGCGGAAGAGGATATTTAATGTATGAATGTACCATTACATCTGCAATTCCGGGTGCTGAAACTGCATCGGTTTATCGTTCAAAACCAGGTTATTTCGGACGTCCCTGGGCTGCTTCAACAAGCGAGGTTGTTTTTTACAACACAAAAATTGAAACTACTAATTTCCCTGGAAGTGAAGGACAATCGCTTATTAATCCTGCCGGATGGTTAAATACCTTAAGTGGCGAATCGAATAAAATGTATGAGTATGGAACAAATGAACTTTCAGGTGTTAATAATTCTTCTTCGCGTGTTAGCTGGTCAACAGTGTTAACCACACCGACATTAACTGATGGAACTCCTATCACTACCTTCAACTTCACTAAAGGCACTGACAATTGGGATCCGATACCTTCTTTAATAATAAGTAGTGTAAAAAAGGCATCATCGAATGTGTCATTTACTGTTACGAATTTCAATAATGGTGTTTTTGTTTCGGATTTGAAACCTAATACAATGGTAAGTATTTATGCTACTGATGGAAGAATGCTTCAGAGCAGAGTCGTTAATACCAATAATTATTTTGAAACCGGTAAAGGTTTGTGGATGGTTAAAGTGTCTTCTGAAGAAGGAAGTCGAGTTGTAAAAGTACTTGTACCGTAAATTGGTTTTATTTCAGGTTAATTAATTTAACTTTCGCAAGTATAAGTAATTGAATTTGAAACAAATAAATATGTGCAATGAATTTTCTACTTGCGGTGTACCGTTCCCCTCGGATACTTGTCCCGCTCGCGGGAAGGAGAGGGGCTGGGGGTGAGGTAAAACATCGAAAATTTGGAAAACATACATTTGTATAACCATCTGATATTCAATATGCATCATTTAGCAATAATCTGTAATTCAAGCAATTAAATACATGCGAAAGTTGAATTAATTAATAAAAAAAGACTGTGTGATTTTTTTCGCACAGTCTTTTTATTTCGGATTCAGTGTAGAAGAGCTTATTTTATAGAATGTGCACAGATACTTATATTTTACATTTCTTTATGTACTAGCTTTTTGGAAAATTATCCAATAAGTGGGTTACAAAGGTATTTTTAATCTAAAAAAAGTGTGACTATATAGAGCCTTCCTGTATTTTTCGATTTGAAATACAGGGTAATTTTTCTCTTTAAAGTTGAAATTTTTTCTGATGGAAAAAAATCAATATGTAGAACGAATTTAAAACTGATCAGCTAAAAGGTAGAAATTTATAAGCTTAGCAACTTTTCCAAAGAAAAATTCTTTGAAAAAGTTGTTTATGTTAATTACAAATCTTTTAATTTTAGAGGGTTATAGGATATTTCGTTATCGTAAACATCGGTTTGTTCTTTTTGCTTTACTTTTTTTACAAGATAGTTAGTGAGAGGCAAAGCCAGGATTTCATAACCGGTTTTCATTGTGGTTTGAGTAAGAATTAGCACAAACAGGTCATTTGTCGGTATTACTCCTGAAAACGCAATTATAAAAAATACTACCGAATCGGCTCCTTCACCTACAAGCGTAGAAACGATGGCACGAATAGAAAATGAACGCCCTTTTTGCAAAATTTTCATTTTGCTCATAACGTAAGCATTGAGAAAAGAGCCAAAAAGAAAGGCAATAAAACTAGCGATGGTTATTCGAACGGTATTGCCAAGCACAAGCTGAAAAGCTTCCTGATGGGTAAAATTTTCAGAACCGGGCACCCAAATGCTAACTTTAAAAATAGTAATTGCCAGAAAATTCATAAAAAAACCGTACCATATAATCAGACGGGCTTTACGATAGCCCCAAACCTCTGCAATAAGGTCGTTTACAATGTACGAAATGGGGAAAATCAACAGCCCGGCTGTAGCTTCGATCGGTCCGATGCGTATTAATTTTTGCTCAACAATGTTTGCTACTATTAAACAAACGGTGAAAAGCAAGCCGGCAACCATAAATGTTACCGAAACCTGACGTTTTGAATTGTTTACTGAATTACCTGTTTCGACAGGTTGAGATTGAGAAGGATGCTTTGTTTTTGAGTTTTGATTCATATTCTTGTTTTTTACGTGGTGTTCAAGTACACGTTTTGCAATTAGCTGCAAAAAATGAGGGTGCAAAGATAAGAAATTATCTAAAATTCTCAACTTACAATAAAGAATATTTCAAAATGCGCCCTTTGTGGGTTAGGGGTGAGGTTATTTCACACTCACCCCATTCTTTACCACATCACTTGGTCGGACAAGCACTAATCTACCATCAGCATCTTCGGCCGAAAGTATCATGCCTTCACTCATCACGCCTCGTAATTTTCTTGGTTCAAAGTTGGCTATAAAGCAAACCTGCGTGCCAATCAGTTCTTCCGGATTTGGATAATAGGCTGCAATGCCCGAAAGAATGGTGCGTTCACCTATGCCATCAGCAAGTTTAAACTGGAGCAATTTATCAGCTTTAGGAACTTTTTGGCAATCGAGTACAGTTGCTACACGAATGTCGAGTTTCATAAAATCATCGAAAGCCACGTTTTCTTTCACTGCTTCGGGTTTGTAGGCGGCAGCTTCGTTGGCTTTTTTAGTGTCGAGCAATTTCTGAACCTGCGCTTCGATGGCTGCATCCTCAATTTTCTCGAAAAGCAATTCGGGCGTTCCAAGTTGTTCGCCTGCTTTCAGTAAGTCAATTCGGCCAAGTTCTTTCCAGTCAAACGTTTTCAGTCCAAGCATATTTCTAAGTTTTTCCGATGAAAATGGCAAGAAAGGTTCGAAAGCTATTGCCAAATTTGCTGCAATTTGCAAACTCAAATGCATAATTGTTTCCACGCGAGCCATATCAGTTTTTGCAACTTTCCAAGGCTCTGTATCGGCTAAATATTTATTACCGATGCGCGCCAAATTCATGGCTTCTTTTTGAGCATCGCGGAAGCGGAAATTATTGAGCAATTTTTCCACATCGGCTTTTACGTTGGCAAATTCTTCCAAAGTTTGACGGTCGTAGTCTGTTAATTCACCCAACGCAGGAACTTTTCCATCGAAGTATTTATGGGTAAGCACCAATGCGCGGTTGATGAAGTTACCGTAAATAGCTACTAATTCATTGTTGTTGCGTGCCTGAAAATCTTTCCATGTAAAATCATTATCCTTCGTTTCGGGTGCGTTTGCAGTCAGTACATAACGTAATACGTCCTGCTTTCCGGGAAATTCTTCGAGATATTCATGCAGCCATACCGCCCAATTGCGCGATGTGGAAATTTTATCGCCTTCCAAATTTAAAAATTCGTTGGCAGGAACATTATCAGGCAAAATAAATGAACCTTCGGCTTTCAGCATAGCCGGAAAAACAATACAATGGAAAACAATATTGTCTTTACCTATAAAGTGTATCAAACGGGTTTCGGGGTCTTTCCACCATTTTTCCCAAGTATCAGGAAGCAATTCTTTGGTGTTTGAAATATAGCCAATCGGAGCATCGAACCAAACGTAAAGCACTTTACCTTCTGCACCTTCCACCGGCACGGGAATTCCCCAGTCGAGGTCGCGACTCACAGCGCGTGGTTGCAAACCCATGTCGAGCCAACTTTTACATTGCCCATAAACGTTCGGTTTCCATTCTTTATGATTTTCCAAAATCCACTCGCGCAACCATGCTTCGTGTTTATCCAAAGGCAAGTACCAGTGCTTTGTTTCTTTCATCACAGGCTCACTTCCGCTGATGGCTGACTTCGGATTAATTAAATCTGTTGGGTTCAGCGAGGTTCCGCAGGCTTCACACTGGTCGCCGTATGCTTTTTCGTTCCCGCAATGCGGACATTTTCCGGTAATATAACGGTCGGCAAGAAACTGTTGCGCGGTTGGGTCGTAATATTGTTCGGAACTTTGAATAACAAAACCATCTTTTGCATTAATCGTTTTAAATATTTCCGAAGCCATTTCGCGATGCGTTGCCGATGTGGTGCGTGAATAAACATCGAATGAAATACCAAAATCCTCGAACGATTTTTTGATAATTCCATGATATCGATCCACAATATCCTGCGGTGTTACACCTTCTTTTTTGGCTTTTATGGTGATAGGCACACCATGTTCATCGGAGCCGCCGATAAATAAAACATCTTCGCCTTTGAGCCGAAGATAGCGAACATAAATATCGGCAGGCACATAAACACCTGCTAAATGTCCGATATGAACCGGTCCGTTGGCATATGGTAGTGCCGAAGTTACAGTTGTGCGTTTGTAGTTATTCATTGTTTCGTGTTCTATGTGTTATTATGTCTGAAATAGACATACAATTTTTATTTAGTAGCGATAAGGCATGCCTTGTCTCTTTCTTTTTAAAAAGTTTGCAAAGATACGGAAAAATGAATTATTTAAAAAAAAGCAAAGCCATTCGACTTTGCTTTACGATGAAATTTTTTGAAACAGCTTTTATTTTTGGATAATCAGTTTTGCAATATTCGTTTTTTGGTTTGAATTTACTCTGATAAAATAAATTCCATTGGGCAAATTTTCAACTAAAACAGATGTTTCAGAAGCTGCTAAATTTT
>CAYNGF010000063.1:0-19957 GCA_964396515.1 uncultured Paludibacter sp. | reverse complement strand
AAGGTTTTGGTGTGTATGATTTTCCGCAAGCATGAAGCACAAATATCAGCAATAAAAAAATGTATTTAACACTTTGAGTATTTTTGATGATCAATGAGAAATGTTTTAAATATAGCGATTTATATATACCACCTAAAAGATAATGAAAGTTTTGAATTTCGGATTTCGGATTTTTAGTTTGGCATTTCATGTTTTATGCAGTTAAGTACTTGGAAAATGTCCCCCATTTTTTAACTCGTTATGATAAGTTTTCTTTCAGATTGGAGAATCAGAATTATACTTATTGGTAATTGAAAAATTGCAGATAATAGTAAGTTGCAAATCAAAAAATGGTAAAAAATTTACTCATCTTCTTCATCTGGATTACTCTTAATGTAGAGTTTTACTTTTTTTATGCGTCGGTTATCTACTGCCTGAATTTCGAAAACATATTTTCCGTAATCGATTCGCTCATTTTTGCGTGGGATTTCGCCTTTTAATTCCAGAATAAGCCCTGCAAGTGTTTCTACTTCACCACTGATTTTCGAAAAATCATTTTCTTCAATTTCTTCAATTTTGAAAAAGTCATTAAGCTGAATTTTTGCTTCGAAAATAAACGTATGATTATCAATTTTTGTATAAAGTTGTTCTTCTTCGTCATATTCATCACTTATATCGCCAACAATTTCTTCCAAAATATCTTCGAGGGTTACGAGTCCCGAAGTGCCGCCATACTCATCGACCACAATAGCTAAATGCACTTTATTTTTTTGAAATTCGCTGAGCAAATCGTCAATTTTTTTTGTTTCGGGAACATAATAAGCAGGCCTGATAAGAGTTTGCCAGCGGAAAGTATCCGGTTTGTCGAGGTGGGGAAGGAGGTCTTTGCTGTAAAGTATGCCCTTCAAATTATCGTGCGTTCCCGAGTAAACAGGCAGACGCGAATAGCCACATTTAATAATAATATCGAGTAGTTTTTTATAGCTTGTTTTAATATCTACATCAACTATGTCCACTCTCGAAGTCATAATATCAATTACCTGAATATTCCCAAATTTTATTATACCTTCAAGTATTTCAGTATCCTCGTCGGAAGTTCGTGAAGTGAGTTCGAGTGCTTGTGAGAGTTCATCTATCGAAATATTCGAACGAGTATGTTTGGCAAGTTTGGTATTCACTCTGGAGGTGGAACCTACTAATAAATTTACAAACGGCTGCAATAATGCTTGTATGATAATAAGAAATGGGGCTGTGAAAATGGCTACTTTTAATGAAAAGTGCGTGGCATAAACTTTTGGTGTAATTTCACCTGCAAGCAATAGCAGAAATGTGATAACAATTGTTTGAAAAATAAATCCAAGAGCAGGAGCATCATCGAAGTTTAGTACCGTGCTTGTAGCATAAGTCAGTAAAAGAATTATGGCTACATTTACAAAATTATTACCTATTAAAATGGTTGCAAGCAGTTTTTGGGGATTTTTTAGCAATCGTAAAACATTTTTATGCTGTTTTTTATCGCTTTCATCCAGCTCCTGAAGAGTTTTTGGTTCCAACGAAAAAAAAGCAACTTCGGATGCAGAAATAAGGGCTGAAGCCATCAGCAAAATTATACTCAATGCAAGCGTAAAAAATGTGCCAAGACTCGGTGCTGTAAATATAATATTGTTGTAAATGATGAGAACTGTCAGTGTATCCAATTTCAAAAAAATTAAATTTCAAGAGTTTTTAAATCAATTATTTAAATTAATCGTGTACAGCCAGGATTTTATCAACAATGTATTTCGACATACCCCGCCATGGTAAAGTTCCAAGATATTCTTTGTAGTGCAATTCCACTTCCTTGCCTCCGGAGCGCATCAATGAATCAGCAACTTCTTTGTTTTCTATTGAAAAATCGAACTCGTAGGATTGAATAGTGCCTGTAGTTTTCGAACGGTATCCACTTTGAATAATTTTTCCTTCATAGGTTTTAAAAATATAACCTTTGTAAACTACAAAATTCAGATTGCCGGTTTTTACTCCTTCACCAAATACATAATAAAATTTGAAATATATAAAAAGAGCGAACAACAAAACAACAATACTTGTTATTATTAATGTAACTTTCTTTGCAACTGGTGTCATAATCTTGGTGTTTAACTTTTTTTCATAATGCAAATATATAGCTAAATTTCGATTAAAGCAGTTTTTTTTATCATTTTTGAAAACTCGAGACAGCTAATTTTTATTAACTTTACACACTGATTATAAAAACATCAAACTGTTTTTAATTCACGATATACAATTGATTTACATAAATTCAAAAAAATCATGGAAGATAAATTAGTAACCCTTGCCATTCGTACTTACTCAAGGGCGCAAATGATTAAAAGCGTTCTTGATGAAAAAGGAATTGAGACGGTGATTCACTCGCTCAATCTTGAGCAACCCGGTATGGCTGTTGGGGTAAGAATTAGAATCCGTCAGAGCGATTTGCCCAGGGCACTTAAAATTGTAGAAGAAATGGAAAGTGTTTGGGACGAACCCCGCGAAGAAAATGTGGTGAATCATGTACTTGTCCCCATAGATTTTTCAGATGTTATCCCCAAAACCGTTGATTTTGGTTTCTTCTTCGCCGATATTCTTGCTGCCGAAGTAGTTTTTATGAATGTTTATTTCAGTCCGGTTTTTACCATTTCGATGAATAACGATGTAAGTACATACAGCATTAGCGATAGTGAATTGCTACGAAAAATTATTGCCAATGCCAATACTGAAATGGAAAATATGACGGCCGCAATTAAAAAACGCATTGCTGATGGCGAACTACCAAATATTCCGTTCCGCTTCGAATTGAAAGAAGGAGTGCCTGAAGATCAGATTCTAGATTATTGTAAGAAAAATAATCCACAATTAGTGGTAATGGGTACGCGTGGGAAAAAAATTGACAATGAAGTTATTGGCAGTGTTACTGCCGAAGTGATGGAAGCTTGCGTTTCACCTGTATTTGCAGTGCCGTTGCAAATGCCTCTGTTATCGCCAAGCGATATTTCGAGAGTGGCTTTCTTGACAAATTTCGACCAAAAAGACCTGATTGCCATTGACCGCACTATTTCTCTTTTTAATTCTGATAAACTTGAAATGTACTTTATACATGCTTCGGAAAAAAATGAAGCATGGGACGAAGTGATGCTTGCCGGAATAAAATCTTATTTTTCAGCTCATTATCCAAGCTTGAAAACCCATTACGCAATTTTAGGTAGTTCCTATTCGCCCGAAATGATTGAAACATACATGAAAGATAAAAGTATTAGCGTGCTTGCATTCAATACACGTCGCCGTCGTTTGCTTTCACGTCTTTTCAACCCCGGATTGGCTTACAAAATGGTTCTTTACTCAGACATTCCGCTCTTTGTAACGCATATTTGATTTAAAAACAAAGAGTAAAGACGAAAAACAATTTATAATTACTAAATAATTTATGGGGCGTTTTGGTAATTTCGAAACGCCCCTTGTGTTCGAAACAACCTGTCAGGGTGCTTGCACCTGACAGGGTTGATGAAACATTTTAAAAACAAGCCAGAATATCGGCAATATGAATTCCTTTAATAGGTAGTTTGTTTTTCGTGCAATATCCGTTGATGTTCATAAGGCAAGAGGCTTCGGTGCTTACAATGTACTTAGCTCCTGTTTCAAGTGCATTGCGTACTTTCATTTCGGTCATTGATGTAGAAATAGCATTGTTTTTTACCGCAAAAGTGCCTCCAAAACCGCAGCAGGTTTCGCTTTCGTTCATTTCAATCAACTCCAGACCTTTCACTTTTGTCAATAACTCACGCGGTTCATTTTTAATCCCATATTCGCGAAGTGCTGAGCATGAATCGTGAAAAGTGACTTTATGCGGAAATTCAGATCCAAAATCAGTAAAATGCAGTTTGTTTACCAGAAAATCTGTCAGTTCGAAAAGCTGCGGTTTTAGTTGAGCGTGTTTTGAAAGTAATTCATTTTTACCCTCTAAAACCTTGTGATAGTGATGCAAAACAAAACCTGTACACGAACCTGAAGGAGAAATTACAGGCATTTCTGCATTAAAATCATTTAAAAACTTTTCGGCAAGTTGCGCAGTTTCGTCCCAATAACCACTATTAAAAGCAGGTTGTCCGCAGCAAGTTTGTTCAGGATTGTAATGCACTGTACAACCCGCTTTTTCAAGTATTTTAATTACGTTAAAAGCAGTTTGCGGATAAAACTGATCGATATAGCAGGGAATAAATAATTGAATGTTCATTCTTTTGTTGTTTTTATTTTATATCTGTCATTTTTGTTAAGTAATTAAACTTTCGCACGTATAATATGTTTTATTTCCGATAGTTACAAATGTTTGATAAATTTTCTGCTTGAACTGAACTATTCCCCTCTCATAATCATTATTCCTTTTTCTTTTTCCCTCGGAGAAAGTACCCAGCTCGTCCCGATATATCGGAAAAGGGGGATAGAGGTTCAAAGAGGGGTTAGAGGAGATGTCGAAGGAAGAAAATTTAAATAAGTCATTTTTTTATAACCATTTGATAATCAAATTGTACACTTTTTAAATTATCAGAATATCAATAAATTATAAGCTTGCGAAAGTTGAATTTAATAATATATTTTAATCCTCAGTTGAAAATTGTATTACTTCGTTAATTTTTTTCACAAATTGTTTCAATACCAAAAATCGGCGAAAACGGGTAAATGGTCAGCAAAACCTCCGATGTATTTCATCCCTTCGTAAGTACGAAAGGGTTTTTTGCCCAAAAAATTTTCGTCGGGGACTAATAAAAATGGCGTTTCAAATATTTGTACATCATTTGGCATGGTATAAAAATTCTGCGTATAATCAAGTAAATTTCCCGAAACAATAATCTGATCAAGTGCGCCCCATTCGGCTTCGTGTTTATGGCTTCCTTTCCCAGACTTGTGTAAAGGAAACATAAGGTTATACAGTTCTCGGTCAGATTTTTCAGAAGTTGGTGGAAGCGCTTTCAACACTTCTATCATACTTTTATTGGTAGGATAATCATTAAAATCGCCCATAATTATAATATTGGGCTGATTTTCAGCAGTAAAAATACTGTCAGTTTTATTTTTCAGAACTGAAGCTACAAACATTCGCCGATTTTCCGATTCGAGTTCACCCCCCAGTCGCGAAGGAAAATGACAAACAAAAACATGTAAATCAATTTCGCTAATAGCCTTGCCTTTAACATACAGAATATCGCGGGTTTTGGCATTTGGTTCTCCGGGAAAATTTATTCTTAATGGTTGGTGGTACTCAGGTTTAAACATGTCTGGTCTATAAAGCATTGCTACATCAACGCCTCTCGCATCGGGCGATTCATAATGAATGAATTTGTACCCGAAATTTTTCATTGCAAAACCTGTGGTTAAATCCAAAAGTCCTTTACGACTCTCTATTTCACATAATCCTATAATTGCAGGAGGATCCCATCCTCCAATCGCTGCAATCACCTTGGCTATGTTTACCTGTTTTGTACGGTATTTTTCATTATTCCAGCCTCTCATCCCACCGGGTAAATATTCACTGTCATTCGTGAGTGAATCGTCAACGCAATCGAAATAATTTTCTACATTGTAACTTACAATTCTGAAACGGTTTTTTTGCAGTGATTGAGCGTTACAATATAACACATAAGCAAATAATAAGATTGTAAATATTAAGTTCCTCAATTTCATATTTTTTGAACAAATTTATAAAAATAAATCTATACTCAATTTTTTTCAAACAGGATAAATTTACTAATTTGACATAAATATCCCCCTTTTTGGTACTTGAAGCAATAAGTTTGTTACAAAGGTATTACATTCAGATGAATATAATTTGTAAATTTGCAGAATACTAATACAATACCTTTGAAAAACAATTTTTTATAATGCAAAAAAAAATCTTGTTGTTATTTTTTTCATTTCTACCCTTTATTGCCCAATCGCAACTTTTAATCAATGAGTTAATGACCAATAATGTGTCGGCAGTTATGGACGATGCATATAATTATAGTATGTGGGTTGAAGTTTATAATAAAAGTACTACTACATCCTACAATTTATCCTCATTTTTTTTTACTGATAATTTGGCGGAACCAAAAAAATGGGCACCATCATCAACAACTATAAGCGCAGGCGGTTACGGTTTATTATATTTCGAGCGTTCGGAAATCGCCGGACATGCTAATTTCAAACTCAATCCAGAAGGTGGATTATTATATTTAATAAATAATTCTTCGCAAGTTGTCGATAGTGTAAAATATCCTGCACAGTATCGGAATATATCTTACGGAAGAAAATCTGACGGTGAAAATTTGTGGGTCTTTTTCGATACTTACAGTCCCAAAACATCAAATAACAATAAAGCTTGGGCTGCAAAACGTTGTGGAAATCCTGTTTTTTCTCCTGCTGGGGGTTTTTATGCTTCTACAATAAATATTAAATTTGAAAATCCTGCACAGGGAGATACAATATACTATACCCGCAACGGGGCTGAACCTACTCGTACAAATTCAACCCGTTACACTCCAGGAAATTCAATATCGATTACTTCAACTACTGTCATAAGAGCCAAGTGCTTTTCAGTAGGTAAACTTTCTGGCGATATAACTACAGCTACATACTTTATTAACGAGCGAAATTTTAAACTACCTGTTGTTTCCATTGCTACCGAACAAAAAAATCTTACTGACAATACCATAGGCATATATGTACAAGGAACTAATGGTATTACAGGTAATGGAATGAATACACCTGCCAACTGGAATCAGGATTGGGATCGCCCGGCAAATTTCGAATTGTTCGATTCTACCCGCACACCTCGTCTGAATCAGGAACTTGATATAAAAATTGCCGGAGGTTGGACAAGAATGAACGCACAGAAATCTCTGAAAATCAATTCACGCAAAAAGTATTACGAAAATAAGCTGAATTACGATTTTTTTAAGGCTACCAAGCAAAATATGAAATACAGAAGTATTTTGTTGAGAAATTCAGGAAATGACTTCGATCATTCCATGTTACGCGATGGCTTTATGCAATCGTTGGTAATGAAACGTATGAATCTTGATTACATTGCTTACGAACCTGCTGTTTGTTTTATGAATGGAGTGTATTATGGCATTCAAAATTTGAGAGAAAGGACTGATGAGGATTTTGTGTACTCAAATTATGGCTACGATCAGGAAGATATATTTATTGTTGAGGCTGTGGATATGGCTACTGATCCTGAATATTTGAAACTTACCAATTTTATATCCACTAATGATATTACCAGAAGCGATGTTTACAATCAAGTGTGCGAAATGATGGATATGGATAATTTCATGGATTATTTTTTGTCCGAAATTTATCTGCGAAACACCGATTGGCCTCATAATAACATCAAAGCATGGAAGAAAAAAGATGGAGGAAAATGGCGTTGGATACTTTACGATACCGATTTCGGGTATAATCTTTGGAATAATGATTATACGCATAACACTTTAACATGGGCTTTAGGAGAGCAATCAGGAACATTACCTGTAAGTAATCCATGGTCAACAATTTTGCTTAAACGCCTTGTGTTAAATGATACTTTCCGTAAACGATTTATCGACAAATTTGCAATTCAAATTTCTTCTACATTTCAGGTAAACCGTGCTAATGCAATTCTGGATAGTCTGGCTCCAAAAATTGCCACAGAAATAGTTTTTCATAAAGCAAAGTGGGGTTCTGCGCGTGCATTTGCAACTGATATTAATACGATGAAAGGGTTCTCTGCTAATCGTCCTGAAAAGATGTTAGAATATATCAGTAATAGATTTTTAGGTGGTGTAGAGCGCAACACTATTGATATAAGTTCGAATATTTCAAATGCAACCTACAACCTGAATCAGGAAAAAATAATGGATTCGACTATTAAATTGCGTTATTTCCGAAATCAGACAGTACAGTTAACTGCGAATGAAGTTCCTGCTTACAAGTTTAAACATTGGGAATTGAATGCAGCCACTACCCAAAAAACTTTAGTTCCCATGGGCGATACCTGGAAGTATTTCGACGGTAGTGCTATGCCTGCAACCAACTGGTTTGCTTCTGAATTCAGCGATGCAACCTGGAAAACAGGAAATGCTCAGTTGGGGTATGGGGGTAAAGGCGAAGTTACTACCATTGGATATGGAGCAAACGCAAGCAACAAGTACATTACAGCATATTTTCGTAAGACTGTGAATGTTACCGGTATTAATAATAAATCAAATTTTGTAATTACTACTTTTATTGATGATGGTGCTGTAATATACGTAAATGGAAAAGAGCTTGGTAGATTTAATATGCCTCAGGGTGAAATAACATTTAATACAGTAGCTGTAACTTATAATAATGGAGAAACTGCCACTTTTTCGATACCTGCATATATGCTTGTCGAAGGTGCAAATACTATTGCAGTTGAAGTACATCAAAATGCAGCGAACAGTTCTGATTTGATTTTTAATTTAAGTATGACTTGTGCTGAAACTGCAATTAATCAAAAAATAACATCTCCTGTCTATTCTACAGTTCTTACTTCCGATTTCAATGTAAAAGCTATATACGAACAGGTAACTTTTAGTGAACCAGATTACAATGTGGTTTTCAACGAAATAGTTTCGAGTAATAATATGATAAAAGATGAATTTAGTGATAAGGACGATTACATCGAATTATTTAACAATTCGGATCAGGAGGTAAATATTGCAGGTTGGTATGTATCCGATAAACCTGGTAATCCTACCTTTTATCAAATTCCAACTACTGATACTGCTGCAACTCTTATTCCTACAAAAGGGCGTATAGTGCTTTGGGCTGATGAACAGCCAGCACAGGGTGTTTTACATGTTGGATTCAAATTGTCAAAAGACGGAGAATCATTAGTGTTATCACGTCCCAATTATCTTGGCGCCATTGTTCCGGTAGATTCAGTAACATTCCCCTATATGGATCAAAATCTAAGTTATTCACGTGTGCCGGATGGAATTGGACCTTGGGTAATTAAGCCAACTACATATAATATGCCTAATAGCGATAATACTCAGTTTGTTACACCGGAGTTCAGTATCTGTATTTATCCAACTTTGGCTAAAGAGTATATAAGGGTAATTAATGCTTCAGGTTTTGATATAAAAATCACAGACTTTACTGGTAGGATAATCATTACACAGCGTTGTATAAGCAATTCTCAAATCATTGATTTGAATATTTTGCCACGTGGAATTTATATTGCAATAGCAGGTGATCAGGCTTTCAAAATTATCAAACAGTAAAGAGAATTCATATTGTTAAATTTTAATATGATTTCAAACAAAAAAACCGGACATTTTTAAATGCCGGTTTTTTTTAAAAAATTATTAATATCCCCATCTTAACCACACAGCGCCCCACGTAAAACCAGCTCCAAATGCAGTTAGTATAATATTATCGCCTTTCTTGAATTTTTTCTCGTTTTCCCACATACAAAGTGGTATACTTGCAGCCGAAGTGTTGCCAAATCGATCGATATTTATCACTACTCTACTGTAGTCCACACCAGTTCTGTTTACAACAGCATCAATAATTCTCAGGTTTGCCTGATGGGGAATCAACCATGCTATATCTTCAGCTTTTAGGTTGTTTTTTTCCATTACCTCGGCCGAAATATTAGCCATATTCGTTACAGCATGTTTAAAAACATATTGTCCTTCCTGATATACAAAGTGTTGCGCATTTTTTACAGTTTCTTCAGAAGCCGGATTAGCCGAACCTCCCGCTTTAAGCATTAAGTGTGGACCACCCGAGCCATCGGTTTGAATGAGAGAATCCATAATTCCATTATCTTCTTCGGTTGGCTCAACAAGTACAACACCTGCACCGTCGCCAAATAAGGGAGCAGTTGTGCGGTCGTTGTAGTTCGTTATTGAAGACATTTTTTCGGCACCAAAAACCAGAATTTTTTTGTATTTTCCCGATTCGATAAATCCTGCCGCAGTGTTTAGTGCCACAATAAAGCCCGAGCATGCAGCTTGTAGGTCGAAAGCCAATGCATTTGTTATGCCAAGACGGTCGGCAACTACAGCTGCGCATGATGGGAAAATATAATCAGGAGTAGTGGTTGCTACTAATATTAAATCAATTTCTGAAGGTTTTGTGCCCGTTTTTGCAAAAAGTTCTTCAGCAGCTTTGGCTGCCATATATGAAGTCCCGGTTCCGGGATTTTTAAGTATCCGGCGTTCTTTTATGCCAACACGTGAGGTTATCCACTCGTCGCTCGTGTCCATTATCTGGCTGAGTTCATGATTGTCTAGTATATATTCAGGTACAAATCCGCCAATACCGGTAATAGTTGCTCTCATTTTTATTTTGAATTAATTACTTTAAAAAAAGCAAGCCCAAAGTTGCTTACTCAGGGCTTAAAATGCTTTATGTTTTTTGAGGAGTTCATCTCCGGTGAAGAAATAAAAAAAATTAAGCAGTTGCAATTTTTTCTATTGCCAGTTTACCTCTGTAGTATCCGCATTCGCCGCATACTGTGTGGTAAATATGAGCAGCTCCACAATTAGGGCAAATAGCCAATGTAGGTGCAATCGCTTTGTCGTGGGTTCTTCTTTTTGCTGTTCTCTGTTTAGAGTGTTTTCTCTTAGGATGTGCCATATTGTTTTCTGTTAATTGTTTTCTGTAAAATTTTGTAATGCGTCCCAGCGTGGGTCAACCGGTATATCTTCGTCAACAAAATCATCATCTTCAAATTCAATTTCAGGTTCGTCATCTTCAGCATCCTTGTGGTGAGCAATGTGTCTTTTTAGCTTGCTAACCATCGTTTTGTTACATTCGCCGGGGGCATGCACATGCTTTATGGGTATGCTTAATACAATAAACTCATATAAAAACCATGCAATGTTTATTGCTCCTTCCGATTCAGGAACTATCACTGTTTCGTTTTCCTCAGAAAAACTTTGTCCGAATTTTACTTTAAGTTTTTCTTTGTAATTCACAGGAATTTCCATATCGTCCAAACAACGATTACAGGGAACTAATACTGTACCATCAATTTCGAAATTCATTTCGAATATTTTTTCTTTTTTTACAACAGTAACTTTAGCTTTAACCCTGCCTTTTTCTACTTCGTGTTCGGGGCTGTCGATTTTTTTAAAAAAATCGTCAGCAATATCATATTCAAAAACTTCGGTAGGATTTTTTAAGTCCTTGAGTTTTATATTGTATGGTTCAAATTTCGACATTTGTTTGTGCGTAAATAAAGCGGTGCAAAGGTACAAAAAATGCTGTTATTGCGAAACTTTTTATGAGTTTTTTGTCAAAATAAATATATTTAACACAGTGTCAAATTTTTAATGTTACATTTTAATGTTAAATATTTAGAATTATACGGAATGTTGTTCCGATACTCAATTCAGATTGTTTTACAAAAATTTTACCTCCATGGTATTGTTCTACTATACGTTTTGCAAGTGAAAGTCCAAGTCCCCAGCCACGTTTTTTGGTTGTAAATCCGGGATTGAAAATGGTTTTAAAGTATTTTTTCTCAAGTCCTTTTCCGGTATCTTTTACATCGATGCAAACCTCTTTTTCTTTATGAATAACAGTAATATCTATTTTACCTGTTCCGTCCATTGCATCAATAGCATTTTTACAGAGATTTTCAATTACCCATTCAAAAAGAGGCACATTTAGACGTATGAATACTGAATTTTCTTCAGGAAAATGACATTTAATAGTTACTTTCTGCGATGAACGGTTACCGATATACTGCACTGCATTCGTAAGGGTTTCGTTCAGGCTTACAACTTGCAAATCGGGTGCAGAACCTATTTTTGAGAATCTTTCGGCTATTATACGCAAGCGGTTTACATCTTTTGCCATTTCGCCAATCAGTTTATCTTCTTCGTGCCGGTTTTTCAGTATGTCAACCCACGCGAGTAGCGAGGATATTGGAGTGCCAAGTTGATGTGCTGTTTCTTTCGATAGCCCTACCCAAACACGGTTTTGTTCAGCCTTTTTTGTGCCTGAAAATGCAAAAAATGCAATCGACAGAAAAATAATAATTACACCTAATTGGATATACGGGAAAATATATAATTGCTTCAATAGTAAGGAATCGTCGTAATAAATGTATTGAATGTCCTCGTTTAGTTTAACAATGATAGGGGGATTTTTTTTCTTAAGTTGCTGAATTATTTTTTCGTTCAATTCGGTTTTATTATTGTTTTCGAAGTTTCTTGAATCAAGCAAAACATCATTTTTGTCGATAATTATTACCGGTATAGTTGTGTTTCCTTCAATAATTTTCAGCAGAAAATCAATGTCGGCAGTTTCGTCTTCGGTAAGTTGCCGTGTTGCTTCAGCCCAAAGTTCAATTTTTTTTCGCTCCTCAAGTGCCAGAGCACTTGCCAGTCTGTTGGTAAAAAGCGTTGATAAAATTATAATTGCAGCACCGGCAACAATAAAAATAAGTTTAAAATGTCGGGAAAATGTCTGAAATTTATCAAATGAGATCATGATTGTTTTTTTCAGTTTATTTTTTCAAACGTCAAATGTAGCAAAAAAGTATGAATTTGTTTAAAGTTTTCATGTCGAACGAATTGTTGTATCTTTGTATATTTAAATTTGTATTGAAAAATAATTTTCTAAAAAAGATTCAGTGTTAATTCTGAACTTGAGTTTTTTGATTATTAAAGCATTATCAGTATGCATAAATCAGGTTTTGTAAATATAGTAGGTAACCCGAATGTTGGAAAATCTACATTAATGAATGCGTTGGTGGGCGAACGTATTTCCATTATAACATCCAAGGCGCAAACCACACGCCACAGGATACTGGGTATTGTAAATGGAGACGATTTTCAGATTGTATATTCCGATACTCCCGGTGTTTTAAAACCAAACTATAAATTGCAGCAGAGTATGCTTGGTTTTTCAAAATCTGCACTATCCGATGCCGATGTGCTGTTGTATGTTACAGATGTATTTGATACAAATGAGAAAAACGCCGATTTTGTCGAGAAAGTAAACCTAAATCCTGCACCTTTAATTTTGATTATCAATAAAATAGATTTAATAAATCAGGAAAAACTTGAATCACTGGTCGATAAATGGAGATCGGTTATGCCGCGAGCTGAAATTTTTCCCGTTTCGGCTATGGAGAAGTTTAATATTGAACCCTTATTTAAACGAATTAAGGAATTGCTACCCGAGTCGCCTCCCTTTTTCGATAAAGATCAATTAACAGATAAGCCGGCACGTTTTTTTGTGAATGAAATAATCCGCGAAAAAATTTTGATGAATTATGATAAGGAAATTCCTTATTCGGTTGAAGTGGTTGTTGAGCAGTTTATTGAAAATGAAAATTTAATAAACATAAGCGCAGTGATTTTTGTGGAACGTGAATCGCAAAAAGCTATTTTAATTGGGCACAGTGGGAAATCGCTAAAAAAAGTCGGAACCGATGCACGGCGCGATCTGGAAATGTTTTTTGAAAAGAAAATCTTTTTACAACTTTTTGTAAAAGTAGAAAAAGATTGGCGCAATAAAGATACGAAACTCAGAAACTTTGGTTATTTCCCTGAATAATTCAGTGGTTTGTTTTGCAGAAGATCAATTCAATAATCATTTTTTTAAAAGATAAAGTAAAATTTCTTTGATTTTTCTCTTTAATGAGGATAAATTCGTATTGTTCGAATTTGCATTTTTTGTTTAAATTCGTAAATCTGTTGTTTTAGGAATAGTTGTGTTTATAATAAAATATTTTAAAATATAATTTTTTCCACGCTTAATTTGTGATGATATGTTATAAAACATAATATTGCTCAAAAAATACACATAATATTTGCAGGGAATTGAAAACTGCTGTACTTTTGTATTGTGATTTTTTCATAGTATTAGATTTAAGGTTAATAAAAAGATTGGTAGTTGGCCGGGAGGTTCGCTACCATTCGCTTTTTTAGGACTTACCTATTGATAATTTTTCTTTCCGTAGATTCAGCAATTATTTAAGCGTTATTTCATCTACAAACAAAAATGCACTGCTACCAGCTCCTGTATGCCACGAAGGCAACATTTTTTCTGTTGATACTTTAAGTTTTACGAATCGCGCTTTTGTTTCAGGAAAATTTAATTTATATTCATAAATACCGTCTCTGTCTGTTTCAAGCATTGGTTTATAAAAATCTTCAGCCAATAGCTGAAAGTATGTACCATCATTAGATGTAAAAATTTGCATACTTCGGGCACCAAATAACCAGGAGCGTTGAAGAACATTTGCATTTACAGCTATTTCATTAATCGTTGTTGAATTTTTTAAATCAATAAGTACTTCGAAGTCATTGTCTTTCCATGCTATCCATCTTCCCGATCTGAAATTTTCGTTTCCCTTTAGTCCATCAACTAATGTAGTTACCCCATTATACTTGTATTGTTCGTTGATCGGTTGTAATTCAAAAATAGGTTTAGTAGTTGATTTGGAAAAATTTATCTGTTCGGTTAGTTCTTTGCTTCTTTCATTTCCTCTGAAGGCAACAGCCTTCAGAATAGTGTTATTTTCTATCCTCAAAGGTGAAGTGAAAACATTCGAATTGTTGTCAGGTACAGTGCCATTTGTGGTGAAGTAAACAGGTGCGTTATCTATTGTTTTCAGTTTTACATATATAGCATTGTCTTTTTGCTCATAATTGGCACTGATTTCGTAAATATGTTTTGCATAATTATACTGATTAAGTTTATAAACATCAATAAATTGAAGAAGTCGCTTTAGAAAATCATCGTAATTTTTATTCGATACTAATGTCCACTGCACTTCACTAAGTGCAGCCATACGGGGTAAAACCATGTACTCCACATGATGATAGGTGGGAATATACTCCCGCCATAAATTAGCTTGAACGCCGATAATGTGCTTTTTTTGTTCTTCTGTCAGGCTTGCAGGCTGTGGTTCGAGATTATATACATTTTCAACCGAAGAAAAACCACCAATTGCCAGCGGTTCATTTTTAGTGTCGATTGTTTGATAATAATCAAAATATAGATGAGTATTTGGAGTCATTATTACATTGTTGCCCAACTTGGCTGCTTCAATACCACCACCCATACCACGCCAGGACATAACAGTAGCATTGGGAGCTAAACCGCCTTCGAGTATTTCGTCCCATCCAATAATTTTTCGTCCACGACTGTTTACTATTTTTTCGGAATAATTAATAAAATAGCTTTGAAGCCGTTCTTCGGCGGTATGTTTTTGATCAGCTATCAACCCCAACTCATTGATTTTAGCTTGACATTTGGGACATTTTTTCCAGTTTGATTTTGGACATTCATCGCCTCCAATGTGTATATATTGCGAAGGGAAAATATCCATTATTTCGTTTAGTACGTCTGTAATAAAATCGAATGTTTTGGGATTTCCCATGCAAAGCACATCATCGGAAATGCCCCATTTTTTCCATACTTCATAGGGTCCGCCTGTACAACCCAGTTCAGGATAAGCAGCTAGTGCACCTAACATGTGTCCGGGCATATCTATTTCTGGAACAACATTTATAAATCGTTCAGCAGCATAGGACACTATTTCACGAGCTTCTTTTTGAGTATAAAAACCTCCATGAGGTTTACCATCGTATTTATCAGTATTTCGACCAATAACAGTTTCTGTTCTCCATGCTCCAATTTCGGTTAGCCGGGGATATTTTTTAATTTCGATACGCCAGCCCTGATCATCCGTTAAATGCCAGTGAAAAGTATTTATATTATGCAACGCCAGCATATCAATCCACCTTTTCACAGAGTCAAGGGTGCAAAAGTGCCTTGAAGCATCGAGCATCATTCCTCTGTATCCGAAACGAGGTACATCTGAAATATTAACTGCAGGCAAAGTTAACTTTGTCACTTTTTCAACGGGAATTGACTTTCGTATGGTTTGAATGCCATAAAAAACACCTGCTTCAGATGCTCCGGTAATAATGATATTTTTTTCACTAACTTCAATATTATAGACTTCTTTATTATCCGATATTGGTTTTATTTGTAATACAATGGCATTGTTGGAAGTTTTTCCGGTTTTCAGTTGAAGTTTTAAACCGGAATTATTTTTTATGTATTCGGCTAAAAACCTGGCATTACGCTTCAGTTTTTCGTTAGCATCGGGGTAAATAATTTTTGTGTTTTCGGTTAATTTAAAAGGTTTACCATTCACGTAATTAATTTTAGCTGGTAATGGTATTACTCTGTAGTCGATAGTTGATGCAATTGAAAATAATCCGACGCAATAGAATAGAATTATTAAAATAAAAAATGTGTTTCTCATAAGGTAATTAATTTGATAGCATTATATTTCATGAATCGACATATCTTCTCCTGCTACAGTATTTTCAAATATTTCTTTCGCTTCAGTTAAAAGTCCTATTTTACTGTTGTAGCGGGCTGAATAATGCCCTATTATTAGTTTTTTGACGTTTGCTTTTTTTGCGATGGTTGCAGCCTGTGCAGCGGTTGAGTGTTGCGTTTTCAGCGATCGGGGAATTTCATTGTTCATAAAAGTAGCTTCGTGATAAAGGCAATCTACCCCTTCGATTAATGGGATAATTTTTTCGGAATATGCTGTATCCGAACAGTAAGCATAGCGTTTAGGTGGTTCGGGCGCTGTAGTCAACAGTTCGTTTTTTATCAGTTCACCATCTTCGGAAATAAAATCCTCGCCCTGTTTAATTTTTTTTATTCGGGCAATCGGTATTTTGTAAAAATCAATCATTTCACGTAAAATATGCCTTTCACGCGGTTTTTCTTCAAAAAGAAAACCACAGGTTGGCACCCTGTGTTTCAAAGGAATTGAATAAACACTAACGGTTCTGTCTTCATAAATCAGCTCGTGTTTTCGCGGATTTATACTATGGAAAATGACATTAAATGGCAATTCTTCGCAGAAAAAAGCAAGTTGGGGTTTCATTAATTGCTCAAGTTCTTGTGATGCATGAATGTGCAAATCGGCAGTGCGATTCAGCATACCGAAAGATGAAATCAATCCTATCAATCCAAAAACATGATCGCCATGCAAATGCGATATAAAAATATGCCCAAGCCTGTTGGTGTGAATTCCCATTTGACGCATACGGATCTGTGTGCCTTCACCGCAATCAATCATGAATTGCTTGTCACGCATTTCGAGAATTTGCGAAGTGGGAAAATGATTTTTGGTGGGCAATGCCGACCCGCAGCCGAGTATGGTAAGAGTAGTTTTCAAGATTTTAAGTGCAAATAAGTCAATTTGCCAATATGTTAATAGCGGTTTTAAAATGTTATATTCTGTGCCAAAAGTCAATTTGCATATGATTAAATATGAACCACCAGGAATTTTTCATCTCAATAAGGTGATAAAATAAGAAAATAAGAAAATTTTTTATATCAACAAATTAACTGATAAACCAATTCTCTTTTTCACAAATAAACTAATTACCAAATAAATTCTTTCTTCAACAACCCATAAGCCACCAAATCTACATACCCACGTTTGTGCAATTCGCCATCTCGCTCAATGCCTTCTTTTTTAAAACCAAGTCGCTCTGCTACTTTTTGACTTTTTATATTTTCGGTTGCGGCTCTTAGTTGAATCCGGTTGAAATCAAGTTCCTGAAAGGCATATTTAATCAGCGTTTTGCACGATAGTGTAATGATGCCCAAATGTTGGTATTTTTCAGAAATCCAGTAGCCAATTTCCACTTTTTTGTTCTCATAATCAGGATCTTTCAGCCCGACAAGCCCAACAAAATTTTCATTGTAATAAATTGCAAAGGTCAAATCTTTGGTTTCGTTCACAGTTAAACTCTCAATAAAATTTTGCGTATCTGCAATTTCAAGCGTATAATCCACAAAAGGCAACCACTCGCCAAGATATTCTCTTTCATTATTAATAGTTTCAAAAATCGGACGAACTTCTTCATCTCCGATTTCCTTTAAAATAATTTCATTGTTAACAATCAGTTCTTTGGCTTTCATGGTTTTTGTTGATAAAAAAATCAAAAATAAGAATCGGAAAACTGTAACTGTCAATTGTCAACTCTCAACTATTCATCAAATTCTCGTTTTCTCTTTCAATTTAAAGTCGCGTCCCAGATATTTTTCACGAACAATCGGGTTATCAGCAAGCTCCTGCGAAGTGCCCTTAAACATAATTTTTCCTTCGAAAAGCATATAAGCTCTGTCGGTAATGGTCAAAGTTTCGTCCACATTATGGTCGGTAATCAGAATGCCAATATTTTTATCTTTCAAATTCCACACTATATCCTGAATGTCCTGTACCGCTATAGGGTCAACGCCGGCAAAAGGTTCGTCGAGCATTATAAAACGCGGTTCGATGGCAAGGCATCGGGCAATTTCAGTACGCCTGCGTTCTCCACCTGAGAGACGGTCGCCAATGTTATAGCGAACTTTTTCAAGGTTAAATTCCGAAATGAGTGTTTCCAGCTTTTCTTTTTGGTACTCACGACTGAATTTTGTCATTTCGAGCACCGATTTTATATTGTCCTCCACAGTCATTTTTCTGAAAACCGATGCTTCTTGTGCGAGGTAACCAATCCCCATTTGGGCACGCCTGTAAACCGGATATTTGGTAATATCTTCGTCGTTTAGAAAAATTTTCCCTGAATTGGGCGTAACCAATCCTACCGTCATGTAAAAGGTAGTAGTTTTTCCTGCGCCGTTGGGTCCCAATAAACCAACAATTTCTCCCTGTTTCACATTGATGGATACATCGTTTACTACCAGGCGTTTCCCATATTTTTTGAATAAATTTTCAGTCCGAAGAACTGTTTTTTCGTTTTCCATTATGTGATGAAATATATGTTGCAAAAATACGTTTTTATTGCGAGTAAAAAAATATTGTTTTTTCCATATCGTATATTTGTTGTTTGCCAAAATGTTGTACTTTTACATTCACAACTCTCAGTTTTGTATTTTTCAATTCTCGGATGAAAAATAAGATTAAAAACATACTTTTTTCAATGATAAGCAGCGTGATACTGCTGTTTTTTTTTGCTTTAAGTATTGCTGCAGCAACATTTATTGAAAATAAACACGGAACAGAAGTCGCTCGCGAACTAATTTACAATGCCCTTTGGTTCGAAATATTATTGCTGTTAATGGTAATCAACCTTATTGGCAATGTTTTTTTGTACCAAATTGTAAATTTAAAAAAGTTGACAGTGCTTTTATTTCATTTAGGTTTTATTGTGATAATTGCAGGTGCATTTATAACCCGTTATTTTGGGTCGGAAGGTTTGATGCACATACGTGAAGGAGACACAACGAATCAGATAAGTTCTAATAAAACATCATTGCAGGTAAATGCAGAACTGAATGGCACACAATTAAAAAAAACTTATGAAGTTGAGTTTGGAGAAAATCGGAAAAACTCATTTTCCACTTTCTTTGATTTAGCCAATCGTAAAATAAATGTTGAATGTGTAGCTTTCAGAAAAAATGTAACAGAAACGATTGTTCCTGATGCTGATGGTGAACCAGCACTTTCAATATTTATAATGGATGCTCATAATGTTGGTTCAGATTTTATACTTAAAGCAGGCGAATCAATTACGTTTGAAAATACAGCATTTTCTCTTCATGATACAATTGCTGATGCTCATATCAAATTTTTTATAAATAACAGAAATGATATCCGATTTACATCTCATTTACCCATTTTGAAAATGGGAATGATGGAGCAAAGTCAGGAAATGATTTTACCGGAATCTGTTGTAAATGCTGTTCCAAAAACTATATATAAAACTGCTGATTTGCTTTTCGTTGTAAAATCTTTTCTTCCTTCAGCCCGAACCAATATCGTTCCGCTTTTGTCCAATTCTGAAAAGTCGGGTATTATAAAAAAAGGGAAAAATGCGTTAACTTTCCGAATTTCTACAGAAAATATCTCCAAAGAAATCAATATGCTAAGTTTGCCGGATGAAAC
>CAYNGF010000062.1:0-20019 GCA_964396515.1 uncultured Paludibacter sp. | reverse complement strand
GCCGCAATATGATTAATATAATCCATCTATAAAACCCCCAATTGCACAACTTTTATAGGTAGAGTATACGTTTTACTACCTATTCCTATGTAACGCCTCATAATCTCCATTTGAGTACAACTTGAGAACTACTCCACCGTGTCCTGGGGGGGAGTACCCTGCTCTGTAAGCATATGTATTTTCCCATCTCAAGAAACTGGGGCATATTACAGTGTAAGTCTCTTTGTAATGCAGCCTGCAATTCTCCGTGTCCTCCACCAGACACACATCGGAATTAACCGATGGATGATGCACATGACCCGAAACATAAAAGTTTGTGAAGTCTGTAAATGTTCTAGGTTTTGACGCTGCATTTATCTGTCCGCCTTTAGTCTGACTCCCACTTGACCCATGAAAGGCATATATTTTCCACTTTCTACCCGCCCCCAGAATAGTACAGTAAACAGGCCCCGAAAACGTAGGGATATCAAGTTCTTTCCCTATCAATGTAACTATGTCCAGACCCGCTCTCTTGTGCGTCCTTGCTTCATGGTTTCCCATAAGCATAAACAGCATCTTATGAGCAATAGGTGCCAGCAATGCTATAGCTTCATCAATCTGCTCAGACGGCGGAAGAGACTGGTCATACCCCATCCCTCTCCCGTCATCTAATGCGTTTTCCAGTAAGTCCCCCCCAATAAATGCATACACATTGGGGTTCTCTGCCACACTGCGTATGTACGACAGGAACTTCTCCTTCTTATGCCCAAAATGCCCGTAATGTACATCATATAGAGGAAGTATGTCTACACACTCCTCTTCATTATCAAAAGCCGATACAGGTAACTGTATAAGCTCATAGGGCTGACAAAAGTCTCCATGTGACGATGTTGACCTATGGAACTCAAAGGCTCTAGGCTTTACTTCATAGTCTTTTTTTATCTTAGGAATGAGTATGAAAACCTGCTCGTTATAGTCATTCCTCTGCTCGAACAGTTGATAATCATCCCACTGTTCGTATAGTAGCGTTTCTCCCAAATCCCCAAACTTTTTGAATATCTCTTGTTTGGTTTTTGATCTACTAAGAAAGGCTACAAATTCACCTTTTTCTTTTATCCCTCTGTAAGTAAAATCAGAGGGTTCCCCCAGAGCATCTCGTTGAGGTAGGTTCTCGTGTTTCCTCAACCTTCTCAAGCATCTCTTTACCTGGTCTACGGTACCTTCGTACTTAATAGCAAGCTGCATGTCATCCATGCCGCCCAAGTAATCTGATATAAAGTCAGGAAGACATTTAGGATTCCATGGCCTTACACTCATGATTTCTTAATAACTACTGACTCTTTAACCTTTTTCATACAGCCAAAGTCGTAGAACATCTTACCTGGGCATGACTTCCACGAGTACCCAGGAAGGTCATGGTGCCCCTTAATACCCTTAATACTGGGAATCAATCCAACAAGGTAATTACACAAGTCTATTAACGCGTCTAGTTGCTTTGATGTGGGCACACCCGTGTCAAAGTTCCCACACAGGCAGATACCTATACAAAAGTTGTTAGAGTTACCTACGTGATATGTTATATCTGTAAGGTTATTGGTCTTCCATACAGTGCCGTCACCCTGTATGACGTAGTGGTAGCCTATTCTAGGCCAGCCATGATGAGAAATGTGGTAGTTATTAAAAACCTCGGGAGCCGTATCCAGTGGAGAAATGGCGTGGTGGATGGCTATAGTGGTAATACTCTTGTGTGCCCTGGTTCTCCAACGAGTCTTACCCTTACGCGGAAAACCGGGTTTCCATTTCAGACTACTCGAAATATCTTTAATAATCATTGCCTCTCTCCTTTTAGCTCTTCTATTAGCTCCTCCCACATGGGGGTTATAGAAGACCAATTGTAACGAGAAACCTCTTCTTCCCTATCCCAGTAATCCCCTCCGCATACACCTAATAGGGTATCAGCCCAAGTTTGGGGGGAAGAAGTAATGGGTAAAGTTATCGCACTAGAAGACCAAAGTTCGCCTAAAGAATCTGCAGTAGAGCATACAACTGGAGTTCCTGCGCAAAGACAATGCAAAACGGTATCGCAGAAAAACTCGCAGGGGGTATAAGGGTCACAAGGGTACACTAAAGTACCCCCAAACTTTACAGCTTCAATATACTCAGGATGACTCAGACCCCTGTAGTCCACACCTGGAAGCTCTAGAAGGGCCTTAACACTTCTAGCATCTTCTCCATCCTGAAAAGAGCTATGTACTCTCTCTAGAAATGCGGACAGGTCTGAACCGATCAGCAAAGTAGCTTTTGGACTGTCATCCAGTACTATCGGCCAAATATCTAGCATATGTGCCAGCCCCCTGTCTGGGGGTGCCAAATAGAGATACCTGTCCACAGCTTTTATAGTATCACTGCAACTGTAGGTATCCCTGTCTATACCGTGGGGGATGATGCAGGAAATGCTACTGTCTGGAGTTACTTCCCCGTACAGATTACGCTCATATTCGGAGGAAAAAACATAAGCTTCTGCACTTTTAGAACATTTTGTAGGGTCTCCCCAGTATATGGTATCTCCCCTTACATCGGCCAAACTACAACCGGGAATCTCTATTGTTACGTGTTCTGACGGATTAAGTTTTGTATACGCGGTAAGACTTTCGGGTTGAAGGCAGATAAATTCCTTGTTAGTTAAGGGGTCCAGCCCCTGCATTGAAAGTATTACCTGATAAGTCTCCGACAATCCCGACGCCAGACCTAGCGCCTGGTCTCTATAAGGATTCCTGTAATCAGCGTAGTCTACAGACGATGCATTAATAATAACCGCCATTAGAAGTAATCTCCTAAAAACCCATTTACCCAACCATCTGCCACGGAATCCCAAGTTCTGGAAAGGGAGTACCTAACCCCTTCCATTTTTTCTCGTTTAACTATGTCAGGTTCTTTTTTCTGCCGAGAAACCATTTGGTGGACGGCTTCTACGAACTTAGCCTTAACATTAGGATAAGCGGGAGAACCTGGTATGAGGATTCCATGTCCCTGCAAAGTATCTGAAAGGGCTGCCCTATCACTCCCGATAAAAGTCACACCACAGGCTAACGCCTCAAGGGCAGTAATACAAAAAGTCTCACAGAATAGTGTGGGATATAGATACCAACTTGACTTTAATGCCTCCCTGTATAACTCCAGCTGACTTATCCTTCCATGTTGGTGTACATTCATACTTGACACAGAATCTAACTTTTTCATTACAGAAGCTTTTAAAGCCTTCATTGCCGGGTTGTACTCGGCACAGGCATCGAATACATTCCATCCATAGTAAATGTGTAGACTGGCGGAGGGATAATCTTTGTATATGTTTGGCCATATATCTAAAAGTTCAATTAACCCCCTATCAGGTGACGAAGAGTACATAAACCTAAGGGGGTCTTTCTCTATCTCTCCATCACCAGCAGCTTTCTCTATCATAGCAGGGTCTATGCCGTTTCCTGTTATGAATAGCTTTTCGGCAATATCTTCTCCGTATAAATTCTTGTATTGTTTTGCTTG
Source organism: uncultured Paludibacter sp. (assembly GCA_964396515.1). GTDB lineage: Bacteria > Bacteroidota > Bacteroidia > Bacteroidales > Paludibacteraceae > Paludibacter. The sequence continues at coordinate 16,500 of CAYNGF010000062.1, read as the reverse complement.
CCACTCTGACACTGCCAAAACATGGTCTATGTTTTCTAACCTTGCAGTAGTCAGGCCATCCCCTAAGGTTGTATCGTGAACCCATAAGCACTTCTCCTTTGCAGAAATAGGATAATCGAAGACTGATGGTATTCTGGAAGATATAAAGACATCCACCTCCTCTGTGGGGTCAAAGTATTGAGCGGGAAGATACGTAACAAGGGCTGAATCGTTCCTGTGTTCCAACTTCCGTTGCCCTATCCATGGCCCAGGTTCTCCATACACCCTGACGTCCGCCCCCAACTCCGCAAGTCTTGCAGCTACGTAGATAACAGCAGTCTCTGACCCCCCGAGACCGGTAGTAGTGAGAGACGGAGGCCCCCATGGTTCTACAAATTGACCAGTATAAAATGAGATTCTTGGTGTCTTACCCGTCCAAGACACCGTCCTCTCAATAAGCAACTTCTGAACAACTGGTTCGGCCTTAATGTTATCCGGCAGTTTTTGTAAATCCATAGAGTCAGCAAGTCTGACTACAGCTTCTACATCCCTACGACGCTCACATTCCGAAGAGATTGCAGCATATTCTCTGGTCAATTCTTCTGAAGGTCTTACTTTTAAGCACTTCTGTATATCAAGTAATGCATCCTCTAAGTTACCCTCTAGCAGGTTGACCTTGTACCTAAGAACTTTAGGCAGATAGGAGTAGTTTAGGGGGTATATAACTAGCGGGGTATTCGGGGGGGTACACTCGTCAGCACTATTAAGAAATACCCTAGCATTACTGTACTTTCCCTCATTAAGCTGAAGTTGAGCTAAGGCCAGCCACGGCTCGATCCAAGCTGGGTTTATTATTAAAGCTGAAGTAGCATGGTTGTACGCAAGCCTATACTGCTTAGTTTCTATGTAATAAGTGGCTAGTTTATAATGTACCTGAAGTTTCTCCTCATCCCAATTGGACTTGGACAGGTATGCATTATAGGCCTCTATAGCTTCCGGTACAAGATTGTTCACCCACCGCTCATTGCCTAAATAGACAAGTTGTCGTTCCGTTGCGCTCTCATACCCACCAGACTCTTTTATCCACTTCTCTAATATATGTAAGTTTCTGGAGGATGCGCGGTTTCCCGCTCCACTATCCCTTAAATGCCCGATAACAGTGTCTTCAAAGTGAGCACACCTTACAGTTTGAGGGTCATACAACAAGTGCTCGTGAACCCTGTCAACCCATCTATACACGTTTGGAGTGTTTCTGATAACTCTTTCACGCCAGTGCACCATTACTGGGTTTTTATATTCATCGTAAGCGTAGTTATATTTAAGGTTAAGTATGTCAAAGGAATCAGAAGCCCTATCTATCATTAGCTTTAATGCTTCAGGGTTAATAACCACGTCATCGGCATCAAGCCAAAAGATAAAGTCGCAAGAAGCCTTCTCAAAACTTAGGTTTCTGGGGGAGGAAAAGTCATCATTCCATTCATAGGTAAAGAGTTTAAGCTTATCACCAGCAACCCTCTTAACTTCAGAAACTGTCCCATCTATCGACCCGGTATCAACAATGACTACCTCATCAACAATTCCTATAACAGATTCCAAACAACGGGATATTACTCGCTCTTCATCCCGTACAATCATTGCCAGTGAAATGGTTGCCAATATTTATAACTCCGTTATTACCTATTGGAAGTATGGGGTTCGGGAGTAATCCCAAACCCCATACATATTCGAGAACTAGCCGGGGACAGTGGCTAATCTCCGAAACATTACTCTTTAGATTTAGTGACTGTAAGAGTTGTATCCGTTTTAACCCTCCATATAGCTGTCAGTATAGACGTGAAAAACGGAATAATAGAAATGATAAGTGTAGCCAGATCGTTTCCAATGAGAGTTCTAACCTCTTCAAGGTTAAAAATAGCAAGAACAGCCGCAATAATCTGGGCTAAAACAATCTTAGACTTATAGAACTCTTTCTGTTTATACATTTGGGTACCTCCTAAAATCTTATCGGGGTAATAGCTACATATCCTGTAAATCTGTAGTCATTGGAGGGTATATAGGTAACCCCTAAGCTTACGATGCCTGCACTAAGACCTTCAACGCTTGCGCTAAGACCTACTTTCAACGCAGTGTCTCCTTGGTCGGCTAAAACACCTAGTCCATCAATGTTAAAAGTAATCTTATGCCCTATGGTTTTCTGAGAAAGCTCAAACACAGGAACAGAGGCGCGAACAGCCCCGGCAGACTTTGCCGAATTAAAGGAGTAAAGATACACAATGTCCGTCTTAAACCCGTCAAACAAACTCCCCTCGGCAAAGGAAGAACCTGCTGTACCAATAACAAGCAAAAGAGCTACTGTAATAATACTGAGGTACTTTTTCATCTAAACATCATTCTCCGTTTTTGTTAAACTTTAGCCTTCCTGACAACGCCAACTAAAGCGCGTGGCCTGATAATACAACCAAAAACACCAGCAAATGTTATAGTATCTGAAGTGTAGGACACTACACCCCACTCTTCAAAAACTACAAAGGTTCCCAGCTGTTCCTTCTTAGCGCAGAGGACACATCCATTCTCGTCTACAGAGATAATATTCCCGTAGTTAAATCCATTTGCCTTCAGTAGAGAGGTGGCTTCTGCTGCCATAATCTGGTAGGGGTCGGCCCAAGAGGGACATTCCATTAGCTGATTTGACTCATTCATAGCCTCATTCAGCACGGGGAATATAATTTGGCGTTCTTTAGAGCCTAACTGCCTCAAAATAGCTGCCGTTACCGCCTCTATGGTGTCTTCACTAATAGCAACATCCACAGAATAAGGCACTCGTGGTACTGATGTGTACTCGCCCGACTGAATAAATACGTCGTCAGGACCAGGCCCATAGCGAATAGCGGCTTTACCCTCTCCCTGTATACTTCTAACAACTAGCTCCTTAAGGGTCTCTGGAGCTTGCTTAACCTCCAAAATCTTGCGAGACATGGAACTACCGGGAAGCAGGGTGCTTATAATACCCGAATAAACAGCAGAAGTGTTATCATCCATAATATTATGCCTTGTGGGGGTTAACAACAAAGGGGGTATCTGCCTGCGGTTGTACCTTTCTGATTCTAGTATAGTCCGAGATGTTAGAAGTACTGGAGAATTCCTGAACTCTTGGAGCTACAGAAAGCACACAGGTAAGAAGTTGGTTTGCTGTTTGCTCTGTCTCGTCATAACCATTTATAACTCTGTGTACAGGTGTAGCCAATTTAGAGGCTCTACCCTTACGCGGACGAGACCACAGGGAGTCTCCACCAATCTCAGACCCATAGTCCACAAACCAGGACTCCATGTAAACTCCAGGAATGGTTGCCTCAGAAAGGTATTTGCACTCAGCGGGGTCGGTAACTCCTCCCACTAGGTACATTCCATCAGGCTTACTAACCTGTTGAGCGATAAGGTGCCTCAACCATACACTAGCATCCCACACCCCACGAACAGCGTCGTAAAAGTCCTGACTCCGCTTGTTGGTCTCGCCCTCAACTGGCTCATAAAGTAAATCGAAATACCCTGAAACACTAGAAACATGCTCGGAGATATCTAACAAGTGTACACCAGTAAGCTTAGTGAGAGCTTCCTTAATCTTAGGTGTGTTGTTAGAAAATACACCTATTACTACTTTCATATAGGTCCCCTGTTAATTAGTGATGCCAGGAGTTATAATCTTCCTAGGCTGACTACTCTCCTGACGCTGTTTGGCCAACTCCTGCTTAAGCTGGTCAACAATTTCAACATCGTACATCTGGGGGAAGTAGGCTCCCTGCCCAACACTAACCCCATGCACAGATTCAAGCCAATCGCACACCTTTTTGATGTTAATCCCATCCTGTGTCGTTGAAGGCTTAAGAGTAACCTGAATAAGCTCTACAGGTATTTTATTTCCATCCTCATATCGAAGAGCCGTAAATATGTCAGTAATCTTAACCTGAGCCATACCGTCAGGCCCCAATACGGCATCCTTCATATCATCTTGGTCTATATACTGGTCTGCACGGACACATTTGATACCATAAGATACAATGTCATCTGCAAACTCTTCCAAAGTGGCTAAAGATTTAACAGGAAGCATATGTTCAGACATTAAGAATTCCTCCTACGCTGAGACGTTCCTACCCCCTCAAAAATACCCCCCTCGAACTCCACACGGACAAGGGTACCTTCAGTAGTCTGCTGAATAGCGAGTACCTTATTCTGGTTAGTGTTCTCAACTCGCTCAAGCAAACTACCGTAAGCGTTGATAACTGAGTTAATTCCGTCATAAACTACTATATTGTATAGTTTAGCTGCTCTGTTCGCCATTTCTACAGCAGCTACATAGGCATTAGGAGAAACTCCATTACCCGTCTCGCACAACTTAGTGTTAAGGAGAGCATTTTCCTCTTGAAGCTTCTTCACCTCATCTTGAGCTTTTACTAGCTCAGCAGTAGTGGTTTCAAGCTGCTTGACAACTTCAGAATAATCCTCAACTGCTATTGTTGCGGAAGCTGTAGGTGAACCTTCGTTAGAATCCTTGTTTACCATAGGTAATCTCCAATTTTAGACCTAAGACTACATTCAGAAAAATAATAGTTCATAAATACAGGAATGTCAAGGCTCAGTCCCCTCAGATACTATATCTAAGTGATGCTTACGTAATAAAATAAACAAGAGAACTACTATGGCAATTACTGCACGAGATGAAACAGGGAAAAACGTACCGATAAAAGCAAACAGCAGGGGAGATATCAAGGTTTCCTTATCCCATGCCCTGCCAGGAGAGTTAGCATCTTATGTAAGACTTACAGCTAGTGGAGTAGTTTCCAGTACCCCAGTACGTCTTGTAGGTATTCTGGCATCTACAGCAGGAAACATCACACTAAGAGACCAGTCTGTATCCGGTCCTGTAATACTCAATGCGTTTCCAGTAACAGCGGGTAGCAGCATATCTCTGCACAACTTGTCTGTAAAAAGTTGCTATTTGTCTGCAAGTGGAAGCTTTGACGTAACAGTAGTAATAGAACCACTAACTTAATGGATAGGGAGCTTGCTTTTAACCTATACGGTTACGAGTGGTGGGGTGGACTCCCCGGCACTGCCGGAACCGCCCTGTATATAAGCGGTCTCGCCAGACCCCGACCAGAAGCGGTTGACCTGTGGCTTGACCTCCTGAAACGCGCAGGTATCACAACCATAGGCGTTAATGAGTATATCTACTTAGGAGCGGGAGGAAACTGGAGGCTATTCACAACTCGTAGACTAACCTCCGACACAAATGATACCCTGCTAAAGAGAATAAAAGACGCTGGATTTAAAATACTGTTTAGAATGTGGCCAGCCATACACAATGACGCAGCCCCATATGTAGTATCTTCCTATGGTCCGTCTTGCCTTGGCCTAAAAAGAGAGGGCAACGTATACTCTCTCAACGTCTATAGTGATGCATCTTTTAACCTTCTCTCCGATTTTTCCCAAGCCATAAAGGAGGCAGGTGTCTACGACTACTCTGACTATATAGCTGTAGGATGGGGGGATTCGGGGGAAGTAGACGACATTAGAACATTCGCTAATCTTCCTGTAAGAACAAGGAAGCAAAGAGTAACCACCCGTTTTGTAGATAGGACAGGAAGTAGCCCTCCTCGTGCAATACTACCCCAACCTAGGGAAGTGCGGTTCCCTGAGTCTCACGAGGCCATGGGACTCTTGTTCAATACTGTAGTAGACGTACTTGGCCGAGATAAACCTATTGGGTGTAACAGGGGTTCGTGCTGGCACGAACAGTTAGCCCGTAGAAACCTGCCCTTTTTCCCCAATGAAACTTATGTACAATCAAATGATTTGAATCAGGTTGGAACAGCATCACACGCATCCGCTTTTGCAGGCTCCACTACACAGTATATTCAAAGAGAGGGAGCAGCTTTCGCTTGTGACATACTCAGAGGTGCTTCCCCTAAAGTAGCTATGATTGAACCAGACACTCTGGGATTCCCCTCGATGAACCCACCAGGTAGCGCGTCAAACATTACCGGTATCAAAGATGAGCTAACCCTTAGGGCTACTATGGCTTTTGAAAGAAATGTTGGAGTTGTATTTACACACTGGGGGTATGAACGCGCTGTAGATTGGGAAAAAACCTTTGCATACATCAGCAATAACAACACCCCCGCCAACCCTAGAACAACCCAACCACTGGAACCATCAGATACTCTCTACTTCCCTGTTTCTAACGGAGAGCATAACTTCATTAGAAATACCATATTACAATGGAGGGCGAAGGGGGGGTCTGTTACCCACTCAGTACCTATAGTCTTCACACCTAAAAGCTAAGTCACTTATTCTTGTAATCTGTTGAGTAGAAACCAGGCCCATTGAAAATTATTAAGGGGGGGCTGAAAAGCTTCCTTAGTTCCCTACCACACTTTTCACAATAAGGCTCTGGGTCGTCATGCTTACGTACAATAGTGGTTTTGCTATCACACTCTTTACATTCATAATCATATGCTGGCATAATAGGTTCTTCTTATATTATAATTAGGATACTATACTACTTGAGCTATGCATGACCAACGCGACTATAGCTAAAGCCCAGCCCCCTCAACAAGGGCTGGGCTTCTGACTATTTAAACTCTGCGGTTGCGGCCTGCTTAATCCGAGATTTCCGCATAGAGGCTCGGGTAGAATCCCGAGTGCAGCTACGGCACCAGCTACCAAACTGGTCCTTTGTCCTCTTGTTTTTAGGAAAATTGTCAGAATTTAATAGTAAAAGTCTACCACAATGGGTACAGGTTTTGGTTTTTAGCATGGTAAAATTAGCCTTAGGGATTGCCAAAAAGAAAACCCTGTGATATATTATAACGAACCTGAAAGGGGTCGGCAATATGTCAAACGGAAAAACCCGCTGGTTACACACAGCGAAGATTCTGGTGGGGGTAGGCGTGTTGCTTGCAGCAGCCAACAGCCTCTCTAAACAAGAGCCTCACGTCCTACCGGTAGCTGGACTAGTCTGCCTTATCATTCTAGCCAGCTGGATTCTCCTGCATCTGGTTGAAGGATGGACTACGTGGCTCTCCTTCAAAATACGCACTAGAACCTGAACACTTCGGGGTTCTGAATAGCTACAGTAGCTAACCTGGCCCCCAGCTTGCATAGGCCAGCGTGGTAGGAGTCTGACAAGTGGTCTCCTGAATATATGTGCCCCAGTTCGTGGATAATAAGCTCCAGTTGCTTCTCCCCACGGGAGAAGAACGCCTTGCCTAAAACTTTGACGTTAAAGGTTACTCTGGAACTCCCATATGTAGCACTTATGTTACCCGATGCCTTCACATAACTAACAGTAATATCCAAGTTAACAAGTAGCTTGGCTATTGTCTTAGTCCACTCAGCGAAGGACTCCATCGCGGGAGTCCAATCCTCTCTCTGTATAACGGTAGAATCCCCTCCTGCAACAAGGTTTGTGGGAAAGACCCTACCCGCAGGTTTGATTAGCTCATGCGCCTTGACCCTAGCCCACTCACCGGAAGACAGGCTTCGTCCGGCAACAACCGTATATCCCGCAGAAGTAGCTCTCCTGTTAGATTCTTGGTCGCTGGGGTCATAAGCAACTACCTTATCCCCAAACCTGAGCTTGATGCTGGCAGATACAAGTTCTTCAGAAGCTTCTTTGTCCTCTACAGCACTTCTAACCCACATAGTTGTAGCATCTTCAGCCTCAAGCAAGTCTACAGTAGCCTCAGCAATTATGTGTCTAAGCTCTCGGAGGTAAGAGGGTGTAACGTTGTCCCTGTTCATGTTAAGGGGTACCTTCTGCTTAACATTACAATGGTACTTGTCTCCTGTCTCTACTACAGGGATACCAAGCTCGTATATCATTGCGACTTCATTAGCGTTTGGTAGCACTAAATCGATAGTGCACTTGCGTTTGGTAGCGGTAAGAGCACCAGAAGAGTCTGCCCTTACTGTAGGCAAAGTGGCCTCTATAGTTTTCAGGATGGGTCTACACGGAATAGTTACGCCGTTGTAATTAAGGGTAACCCCCGAAGGTACCATTAGCTTATGCATAGCTGCATCTATTTCTGCAACATCCGCATTTACCAGTTTAAGCTTTGCAGTAAACCTTGTTCCACTCTCTGTGCAGGATGATTTATCGAAGCTACGCTCTCCACTCTCATGAAAAGCTATAGTCCCTGCCATGGTCTCTATTACTGCCTCTTTGCACAGAGCAAGAACTAGTTTTTCCCCAAGGTTAAACCGCCCTCGTTTTTCACTGTCTGTTTTACGTATGCTCGGAGCAAACAGAGTGTAACTGTGACTGACGTCCGCCCACCCGTCGCGAGAGTTGTCTGTAACTGATAGCTGGTAGTCCCTGCCCGTTACCGGGGTCAAGGTAACAGATACATCACTGGCGTCAGTATCAAAGGCGTTGCTTAGTAACTCAAACAGGAGACTGCTTTTAGGAGTCTCGGCTCTCAGCTGAGCCAGCCCCTTCCGGTCTACGTCGAACCACGAACTCGATGTCTTCACTGGTTGTTATGTCCTTTCGTTACCAGATAAACAGGCGGGTTCCAATTGCCTGCTGTATAGGTTTATATCACATATTCAGGGAAGTGTCAAGTACCAGTTTTGCTAAAACCCAAGAACTTTCCAATTTGCAGGTTATTTCTCAAACGAGAAAAACCCCGAGTTCAGGAAACTTAGAGGGCGGAGGTAAGCTGAAACTGCTCCCGCATACCAGCGCAGTAGTCAGCTTTTATGTCTATGAGGACGCAGTTTCTCCCATGTTCCAAGGCAGAAAGTCCGACAGTGCCACTACCGGCAAAGGGGTCGAGGACCCAGTCACCCTCCTCACTACCCGAAAGGATGCATGGAGTAATAAGGCCTGCAGGAAACCGAGCAAAGTGGAAGACACTGTTACGAACTCTTGTAGGGCGCACCTGCCAGACATCTCGCTTGTTCCGCAAACCCGACTCGGTAGAGGCAGATTCCTCGGCTACGGCTTCCCAATCGTAATAGTAGTTCTGTGCCTTTGAGAACAGGAACAACTTTTCGTGAGAACGTGCAGGTCTATCTTTTACAGATTCTGGACGGGCGGACATTTTATCCCATACAATCTCCGACCTTAGATACCATCCATCTTCTCTCAGAGCAAACGCAGTCATCCAAGGGATGCCTATAAGGTCTTTCTCTTTCAGGCCGGGAAGTTTAAGCCCTCGACGGGGGCAATAAGATGTTAAGTCCTCCGCAGTTTTAGACAGAGTCTGCTTTGGCATGGCCTGCCCCTTACCTGGTCTGTAGTTGTAGCTGGAATCCCCCAGGTTCAGCCAAAAGGTGCCATCAGATGCCAGAACCCTTCGGCATTCCCTGAAGACGCTTACAAGGGCTTCTACATAGGCTTCAGGGGACTCCTCAAGCCCCAGTTGCCCCACCACCCCGTAATCCTTGACATTGAAATAGGGTGGGGAAGTGACAACAACCCGAAAAAACTCGTCGGGGTAATCTTTCAGAACAGTCAGAGCATCTCCGCACTTTACTACTGCCTGGTACATGGTAACCTTTCAGCAAATCTCTTAAGATGTGGGATAATATTCGCCCCATCCTGTTATTATATCACAGAAGGCTCCCTGTGCAGCTACAGTTAAGAAAGTTCTTACAAAAACCAGAAATTATATGTTAAGGTGCCCGTGGAATCTCGGCCCGTCCTTCACCGCCAGCAGGTGGGCGCGGACGTAGGGAATATCATCCCATTTCTTTATGTTTTCTATCTTTATAGGCTGAAATCTGCAGTTACACTCAGGTTCCAAATACTTCCTCATTACAGCTTCTGTATAATAGCGGAAGCTTCTACTGTTCCAAAAACTTACATGTGTGGGGTCGCAAAAAGCACCAACTCCATCTGTAGACGGTACTTCTATAAAAAACAATCCCCCATGCGTAAGAACTCTGTAAGCCTCGTTCATTGTATGTACTGGGTTAGTTAGATGTTCCAGCGCATCTGAAGCCCTCAACACCCCCACACTAGAATCTTTGAAGGGCCATAGATTATTTAAGTCTGTAGTAACATCTCCATTCTTCTTATCCACACTTATCATGCCAACCTGTTTATCCACACCCCCACACAGGTCTAACTTGAGGAGACCATTATCGTCAGCCCATCGGGAGGCCATATCAAATATATAAGAATGGTATATTTCCCATGTCTTTTCCTGTATAACATTGGCCTCGTTCAACCATGAGTTGTCCCCATGAATCCTGTAGATGTACAGGAGCTTATCTACCCAATGCACCTTACCCTTAATGTATGTCCTGCATAGTAAGTCCTGGTCATCAAGTACGGGAAGAGGTGAATGCCCCCCTATCTTCCAGTAGAACTCCTTTCTCCATGCTCGGGGGTGGTTAGGCTCAAACCATATCAGAGAAAAGGTATAGGGAAAAGGTGCTGGAGTTATTGTCTCTAAAACTTTTATAGTAATACCATTATAAGTAACATCAGCCTCCCGGTACTCCCAGCCTATCTCAGTTCGATATGTGTCTGGCACCCACTTATCCCCAACCACACGCACAGGGGCACAATTGCCATATACAAAGTCTGCGGACTGTTCCTTGAACGCAGAAAGTATATCCTCCATACATGTGGGGGTTAACAGGTCATCGTGGTCTACCTCCAAAAGGTAGTCACTGCTACAATGGGAGCAAGCGAAAGCCTTTAACCCACCAATAGTGGTTGGCTCATTCTCTGGATACGGCTTTATAACAACTCTGCTATCTTCTTGCAGAGAGGTCACCTGTGCCCCATTGTTAGGAACAATTACCCACTCCCAGTCACTTACTGTCTGTTCCTTAAGGGAGGTATACAGTTCCTCCAAATATTTTGGGTTGTGTGTGGGGGTAAATACAGAGATAGATGGTTTATTCATAAGTTAAACCCAAAAGGAGTCGTCATTCTCCCAATCATACCAGTTGTTAGCTGCGGTTTCCAATAAATACATCAAGCGTGTAGCAGAGTCCAATATACTGCGAAAGGCTTCCGTTTGTTTCTCCACAAACTCGGGACTATCCGGAACCTCCATGGCACAACATGTATCGCAGATAGCCACGATACCGTCTAACCCCTCTTTACTTTCATGGGTTCTATGGTCTATGCACACATCTCGTGTGTTCTTTATAAGTGCCCTTATCTTTTCGTTGTCTTCTATATGTTTCATTTGTGTAGCCTCAAACCATTATTAGCACTATAATATATCCTGAATTAGTCTACACTTTCAAGGACTTCCAATGATTATTTGTGGTGACGCTTCTACAGAACTAAAAAAACTTCCTAAAAAGAGTTTTGACTCTTGTATTACTTCTCCCCCCTACTGGTCTTTAAGAAAGTATATAGGTGAAGATGACCCCTCCGGAACCTACGAGATTGGAGGTGAAGATACCCCAGAAGAGTGGGTATCTTCTCTTGTCTCGGTTTTTAGTGAAGTGTGGAGGGTCTTGAAAGACTCCGGGACCGTCTGGGTGGTAGTCGGAGACGCCTATGCGTCTACGGGGGGTAGCAGATACTCTTCTATCGCCACAGCCACGGGACAAGGGTTGAGGAGATGCGCTGAAAGGGATATGTCAAGAAAACCCCCAAAGGGTTATAAGGAAAAGGACTTACTTGGACTTCCGTGGATGCTGGCGTCCGCCCTTAGGGAATATGGGTGGTATTTGAGGAGTAGCATCATTTGGGCCAAAGGGTTAAGCTTTTGCCCTGTATATCATGGGTCAGCAATGCCTGGACCCCAAAAGGACAGACCCACGAACTCACACGAATATATCTTCATGTTTTCTAAGAAGAAGAAATATTACTACGACTGGTATAAAGGACTTGAACCTTCTGCGAACGGTGAAGGTGTGAGAACTCTAAGAAATGTGTGGACAATAAACACATCGCCAGGTAACGGGAGCCACTATGCTATATACCCTGAAGCTCTTGTAGAGCCTTGTATCAACTTGAGTACCAGTGGCTATGGGTGTTGCAGTGAGTGCCTTAAACCTTACGTAAGGATAGTAAGTAAGACGTCTCCTCCGCTATCTGTAGGGTGGGAAGCTCCGTGTAACTGTAGGGGTTCTTCTATTGTGCCTTCCAGTGTAATTGACCCCTTCTCCGGTAGCGGGACCACAGGGGTTGTAGCTGAAAGACTAGGTAGAAGCTTCGTGGGTATCGAACTAAATAGGGATTACGCTGCTATAAGTAGGAACCGTTCCTAAATATCTATGTGCCCATAGTCACTAATTCCATTATTTATACAGCTATTTTTTATTACCAAGCCTGTCAATTGTAAACTTTCGGGGGTTTGTTAGCATATCCTGGTTTATTACTACGTAGTCTTTACCTCGTGACCCCATATAACTAGGATATTCTATTACATCGTAGCCCATGCTTCTGGCAACATAATTAATGTACTCGGATATTTCAAACATAGTAGACTCCTGAAAACTCCTAATAGCTTTAATGAAATCTACCACACGAATCACAGAGTCTGGAACATTGCCGCCATACTCGTCAATAACTATAGCATACATATCTTCTGTAGCATCTGCCCTAGCTAACCTGGCTAAAACGGCAAAGCTTATGGAGTAATCAGTATCCGAATCCTCTGAACTAGCAATATAAGGGTCTGTAACCTTCAACTCTAAAAGATTTTCCAAATGATGGGGATCACTTGTAACAATATCAATAAGTTCTTTTAGCTGTATTACTCTAGCACCTCTGGGTATTCGTTGATTTCTTACTATATGGGAGTCTTCAGGAGCATCATCTTTATAAGAAAAATCCATAGCGTAGTAGTCTATAGATTTCTTGTCGTCCGTACCATAAAAGCCTGGACCCGCGTAGTCTCTTACGAAATGCCCCTTATCGCCAGGTTTTGGTACGTATGGATGCCTGTAATCCTTTGTAGTTACATGAAAGAAACGCTCCGGTTTATCTACTACCCTATCTGCCGCTTTTAAAAACAGACTGTCTGCTAAGCGTCTGAATGTGGGAGGAGTTGTTTTATGGGAGTCTCTGGTAACCATAATCTGACTACAAAGTTAAATTAGCCTATAGTCAGCAGTGTTAATCGCGTGGCCCCAGAGGTGTGCCTGCCCTAGCTTCTTTCTGCATTTCGTACTCTATGTAATCCATTCCGCTAGATAGTTCGTCGTATGATTTATCTACCAAATATCTCGTATAACCGTCAGAAGAGTACCTGGGACTACGCTTCCACGAATCATAATTCTCCTCAAGAATCCTTCTGATTTTCTCTAACTGGCCACTATTATACATCTGCTGAAGGTCTTCCAGTCTCAGTTTATTGGCTCGTTTCTTATCGAGATTTTGCTTAAAACCGTCAATGAATCTAGCGGTTTTCTTAAACCCTATACTAGTAAGCCCATCTGGTAGGGTATGTAGCTTCCAGTGGTCCTCTGGCTCTATGTATGCACTGGTCTTCTTTAGCCCAAATACTAAATCTAACGCTGGATATTGTTTCATGGTTATAAAATACTCCCTATAGTGGTGATTCTACAATTTTATAGTATCAAATGGTAACTAGTCAACGGAGAGGATTACCCCTTACTAGCATAAATCAGATACTATAAAAACATAAGGAGCAACAGGCATAGTCCTACTACCCGCTCCAAATAAACTTCCCTGAGTAAATAAGACATGGATAGACGCTACCCAGCATTGGAAATAGTATATCATAAAGTAACTGATTTCATAGAAAAATAGTGATTTTCGTAGTAAACTATGATAATATAAGCAATGATTCGAAAGACAACAATTAACCTCAGTAATGCTAACACAGGCAAGCTTGCGCACTTAGACCATGTGCTCCAAGAGTACAATCGTTGCGTTAACCTCTTCATTGACTACCTATGGGAACAAGAGCAGTTCGCTGGCTCATTCGTTAAAGATACGAACTGGTTAGACTCATGGCTATCGGCCCGTTTGCTCCAAGCTGCCGCTAAAGAAGCACTCGCAGTCGTTAAGTCCCAAAGAAAGAAACAGAACAAGGTGAAACCTAGCTTCGCTAAGTTAACCATGAACCTTGATTCACGGTTCGTTGCCATTGGACCCGGCAACAACTCATTTGACATCTGGATAACGCTAACGTCCCTTGGTAACAAGTTAAAACTAGTCCTGCCAAGTAAGAAGCACCATCACTTCAATAAGTTTAATGATTGGTCAATCAAGAAGTCCATTAGGATACGAAAGACTGAACTGGGCTTCTTTGCTGATGTGTTCTTTGAAAAGCCCGCCCCTCTAGTTAAGAAAGAGGGAAGCACACTAGGTGTTGATGTTGGGTACAAGAAACTCTTAGTGGACTCCAATGGTAACCAATACGGAACAGGCTTCGAGTCCTTGTGCACCAAGATTTCTAAGAAGCAACAAGGTTCCAAGGCATTCAAAAGGGCACTGAGTGAACGGGACTGTTACATCAACAGTACCATCAAACAGTTACCACTAGATGAATGCAGGACTCTTGTGGTCGAAAACCTCAAGAACGTTAAACACGGCACTAAGCAAACTCATTCCATGAGCACACGATTTATGAATAAGCTCCAACGGTGGACTTACTCTAAAGTTATTTCTAGGATACGGTTGACCTCTGAGCTACTTGGCGTCCAAGTAATCGAAGTCAACCCTAGAAATACCAGTAGGACTTGTTTCATGTGTAAACATGTAGACAAGAAATCTAGAAAGGGGGAACGGTTCAAATGCACTGCATGTGGATACACTGCTGATGCAGACCACAATGGTGCTATGAACATTCTTACCCTAGGTTCACAGGAGCATATGGTCCCTGTGCCTTCAATAAACTAATATTCATAGATTTCTATGGAATTAGTGACTATTCTCCAAACACTATAGTAACCAGTTCTCTGATAACCCCTCTGTGATATAAAAGGGTTATTTTTCTGCTCCAGGAAATTCTGTAGGCTCAATAAAAGCATGTGATATAAAAAGGTTATTTTTCTGCTCCGGGAAATTCGATGGGGTAGCGCAACCCCCGTGGGTAGCCCTCCCCCCTCAACAGTTCGAGGGGGGAGGGGGTAGCTAAAAGTACGCCGCCCGTGAGGGACTTACAACCTCACGGGCGGCGCGGCTTACGGCGCGGGGATACTTCCCGCAGCCACGGCGGCGGCGATAAGCGCCCGCCGCTTTGCGGTATCGCGGGCGGGAAGCAACCCGCTTGCGACCAACCGCGATACTGCCGCGTCATGCGCCGAAGGCGCGGCGGTGTCCTTCGCCGCCTGCGCGGCGGTATCCTTCCCGGCCTGCGCGGGGAAGAAAACTACCGGCCCGTAGGGTACCACCCTCCCGCCGTCTTCGAGGACTAGGGTTTCACGCGCTCTCCACAAGACCGCGTTTCCCTTCCCGGTCACCTCTCCCTTCGCGCAGTTGGCTTTCGCTACCTTCGCCAACTGCTGTCCCAACTCGCTAAAGTCCATATTGGTTCCTTTCGTGAGGCGGGGTTGCCGCTGTCACGTAAACATGATGCTCCAGAAGCATAAAACCTGCCGCCCGTGAGGGAATCAGGCAATAGCCGTGCATCATGTGGAATCGCGACTGCGCATCATGTGGAATTGCGCATCATGTGGAATCGCGCATCATGTGGGATTGCGACTGCCCATGCGACTGCGCAAGTTTCTCACGAGGGAATTGCGACTGCGCAAGTTTCTCACGAGGGAATTGCGACTAAACCTGCCGCCCGTGCGGGAATCAGGCAATAGCCGCCCGTGAGGGAATTGCGACAAACGCAAAAAAGCCGGAACACTATGTTTCAAGTGTCCCGGCGTCGAAGATAGAGAGAAGGAGGATAAGCCGGTGGCGAGAATCGAACTCGCGTTGACTTGCACCTTTGCGGGGTACAAGTTAAACACCTGTCACCGGCATAACCGGGTGGAGCGGAAGGTTTGCCCTTTAGGCAAAGAGTAATGCAAACTCTAAGCCTGGGGGTTCCCCACTAATCCCCATCGCTGTAGCTAATCAGCGAGTGTAAAAGCACTTTAGCCTAAATGCTCTTACAGTTGACTAACCACAGGGTTACTTTGGGGTAGCCTTAGCGCACTATAATACGCATTCGGCTACCCCGTCTGAACGCTATTTACTCCCAACCCACAGCCCAGTATACTTACCGGGCACCGGAGAGCACTTATTTGTTAATAGAAGCAGAATCCCGAGGCCGGGTTGCGGCCTCCGTGGACATGATGCCACGAAGCCGCGAAACCTGCCGCCCGTGAGGGAATCGGGGCCTCACGGCGTCGCGCCATGCGCATGTGTGCGTGTGTGCATGCGTCGCGCCATGCGCGTAAAAACCTTTGGGGTCAGACCTTTCTATGGGGTCAGACCTTTCTATGGGGTCAGCCCTTTCTATGGGGTCAGCCCTTTCTATGGGGTCAGACCTTTGGGGTCAGACCTTTCTGGGTATATAGAAAATGCAGAAAACCTGCCGCCCGTGAGGGAATCGGGGCCAATCACACCCGAATCTCGCC
>CAYNGF010000061.1:0-20130 GCA_964396515.1 uncultured Paludibacter sp. | reverse complement strand
AAAAATTAGCACCAAAGGCACTAAATCAATAGCCTTGGGCAACGCACTAGGAAAAAATTAGCACCAAAGGCACTAAATCAATAGCCTTGGGCAACGCTCTAGGAAAAAATTAGCGCCAAAAGCGCAAAATCATTAGCCTTGGGCAACGCTCTAGGAAAAATTAGCACCAACGGTGCTAAATCAATAGCCTTGGGCAACGCCCAAGTTTTAAAAATGAAATAAAAACAAATTAAGCACCAACGGTGCGTAATTAAAAATAACGAGTAAATAATATGAATTAAAGAAAATAATATGCCCCAGTCAATTGCCTACAATTACAGTCACATTACTTTTAGCACAAAGGACAGATATCCTTTTATTGATGAAAATATTCAAGCCGAACTATTTCAATACATAGGTGGTATATGTAAAAATATGGATTTTAAACCAGTGAAAATTGGAGGTTATAAAGACCATGTGCATATTCTTTGTGTTTTATCCCGCAAAGTGGCTTTAATGAAGTTTATGGAAGAAGTTAAATCGCATTCGTCAAAATGGATAAAGACGAAAGGGGAAAAATACCAAGATTTTTATTGGCAAAGAGGATATGGTAGTTTTTCGGTTAACCCGAAAGAAATAGATGTTGTGATTAGATATATTGAGAATCAGGCAGAACATCATAGAATTAAAACATTTCAGGAGGAATACCTCGCATTTTTGAAAAAATACAATGTGGAATATGATGAGCGGTATTTGTGGGATTGATTATCGCACCTTTGGTGCTTAGTGGCGTGTGGTCATTTTTTTTCATAGCCCTTTCAGGCTATGCTAATGATTAACGCACCTTTGGCGCTTGCGAAATTTTGGCACTTTCTTTTCATAGCCCTATCGGGCTATGTTAATGATTATCGCACCTTTGGTGCTTTTAAGAATTACTCAATATGGTTAAAACCAGCACCAAAGGCGCAAAATCAATAGCCTTGGGCAACGCCCAAGTTTTAAAAATGAAATAAAAACAAATTAAGCACCAACGGTGCGAAATAAATAATAATTCAACACAAACATGACAGATCTAGATTTTAAAGAAAAAACCAAAACACTCATAGACAGCCTTAAAAGCATTAGTGCAAACTATGGCTTGGGCAACGATGGCAACGAGTTTAAAATAATTACACAGGTTTTCCTGTATAAATTTATGAACGACAAATTTGCGTTTGAGGTAAAGAAACTCGACAGCAAATTAAAGAAAGCCGAAAACTGGGAAAAGGTAATTGCCGAATATTCCGAAGACGATTACGAAATGTTGCTCTTGCAATTGGGAGCCGACACCGCCAAACTAAAACCACAACATTTTATTTCGGAACTTTTTAGCCGGCAAAACGAAAGCGATTTTGCCAAATTGTTTGACGATACCTTGATGGACATTGCTATTTTTAACAACGACATTTTCTCGGTGAAAACCGATGGCGGTGCAAAAGTGGTGTTGTTCGACCGACTTACCGAATACATTAGCGATGGCAGTAAGCGTGATGCATTTGCAAAAGCCATTATCAATAAATTAGTTGGGGTAAGTTTTGAGCATATTTTTAACCAGAAATTCGATTTTTACGCCACTATTTTTGAATACCTGATAAAAGACTACAACACCAACAGCGGTGGCAAGTATGCCGAATATTTTACGCCCCATGCTGTGGCAAAAATTATGGCTGCCATTTTGGTAAATGAGCCGGTGCAAGATGTAACCGTTTACGACCCTTCGGCAGGTTCGGGAACACTTTTGATGAACATTGCCCACGCCATTGGCGAAGACAAATGCACCATTTATTCGCAGGACATCAGCCAAAAATCATCGAGTTTGTTGCGTTTGAACCTGATTTTAAATAATCTGGTGCATTCCATTCAAAACATTATTCAGGGTAACACACTTTTGCACCCTTACCATAAGGACAAAGACGGAACATTGGCTAAATTCGATTTTATCGTTTCCAATCCACCGTTTAAACTCGATTTTTCGGATTACCGCAACGATTTGGATTGTAAAGAAAACAAAGACCGTTTTTTTGCAGGAATACCCAACATACCCAAGCAAGCCAAAGATAAAATGGCGATTTACTCGCTGTTTTTACAGCACATTATTTTTTCTTTAAGCAAAAAAGGGAAAGCAGCTGTTGTAGTTCCTACAGGCTTTATTACCGCACAAAGCGGAATAGACAAAGCAATACGTGAAAAGTTGGTCGAAAGCAAAATGCTGGCGGGTGTGGTAAGTATGCCAAGCAATATTTTTGCAACCACCGGCACCAATGTCTCCATAGTGTTTATGGATAAAACCAACAAAGACAAAGTGGTGCTGATTGATGCTTCCAATTTGGGCGAAACCATTAAAGACGGCAAAAACCAAAAAACGGTTTTAACACCCGAAGAAGAACAGCAGATTATAGACACGTTTAACCAAAAGAAAGCTCTTGAAGATTTTTCGGTGGTTGTAAGTTATGACGAGATAAAGCAAAAAAACTACTCGCTGAGTGCAGGGCAGTATTTTGAAGTAAAAATTGACTATGTGGACATTACAGCCGAAGAATTTACTGCCAAAATGAAGGGATTTGAAGAAAACCTGAACAAACTTTTTGCTGATAGCAGAACATTGGAAACCGAAATTCAGAATAATTTAAAAGGATTGCGGTATGAGTAAGTTATCTAGAGTTTTACAAATAAAAAATGGTAAGATAGCTTCAAGAGAAGGAAGTTTATATCCAATATATGGAGGTAACGGAATTATTGGATTTTCTGATGATTACAACTATGAAAATGTCATTATTATTGGAAGAGTAGGAGCAAATTGCGGAAGCGTTCACATATCAAATGGAAAGTGTTGGGTTTCTGATAATGCATTAGCAGGTTTGCCGTTAAATAAATCTAATGATTTCAATTATTATTTATTAAAATCAATTAATCTTAATAAAACTCAAATAGGTTCAAGTCAACCGCTTTTAACGCAATCAATTTTAAACAATATTGATATTAATTTCCCAATGGATTTTCAAACCCAAAAATCCATTGCCAAAGTCCTCTCCGACATTGACGCCAAAATAGAGCTCAACAACCGCATAAACCGAGAGTTGGAAGCCATGGCAAAAACGCTGTACGATTATTGGTTTGTGCAGTTCGATTTTCCCAACGAGCAAGGCAAACCCTACAAATCATCGGGCGGTAAAATGGTGTACAATGCCGAATTGAAAAGGGAAATTCCTGAGGGGTGGGAAGTCAAAACTTTAGCAAAATGGATAAAAAAAGATAAAAGTGGTGATTGGGGAAAAGAAACGGAAGAAGGTAATTATCAGTTGAAAGTTTCTTGCGTTCGTGGTGCAGATTTAAATGGTTTGAATGGTAATGGAGAACTAAAACCACCAACCCGTTTTATTTTAGAAAACAACTCAAACAAGCTTTTAGAAAATCATGATTTAATTGTTGAAATTTCAGGTGGCAGTCCAACCCAATCAACAGGGCGTTTGGCGTTTATTACAGAAGAAACACTACAACGTTTTCCAAATCCTCTAATCTGTTCTAACTTCTGCAAGGCATTGACTTTAAAAGAAGAAAAATATTTGTACAACTTCGTTTATCAATGGAACAGAATTTATGACAATGGCGTTTTGTTTGGTTGGGAAGGCAAAACGAGTGGTATTAAAAATTTGCTTTTCGAGAGTTTTGTAACCAACCATAAAGAGGTTTATCCAAAGTCAGAAATCGTTGAAAAATTTTATGATTTTGCAAAGCCACTTCACTCACAGAAACAAAAGAATTTAATTCAAAACCAACAACTATCTGAACTCCGTGATTGGTTATTGCCCATGTTAATGAATGGACAGGTAACAGTGTCTGAACTATGATTAAGCTGATTAATTGATTATTATGATTAAAATAGTAAAAAAATCAAGGTAGCCCCAAAATCAAAAGAATCAAAATGCGGACAATGGAAATTATTTGAGCATTAATATAATTAAAGATAATGAAATAAGGAATCAATGAAATCAAACGAATCAAAAAAATCAGTGGTCCAGACAGCTTACAAATATTCAGAATTGACATCTAAAATCATTGGTTGTGCTATGGCGGTTCATCGTGCTTTAGGCAATGGTTTTCAGTAAGTTATTTATCAAAGAGCATTGGAAATTGAACTGGCAGACAACGGTATTGCTTTTTCAAGAGAACACGAAATGCCCGTTTATTACAAAAATCGGCAAATTGGCACACGAAGAGTTGATTTTCTGATTGAGAATGTTATTTCGGTTGAATTAAAAGCTATTGTAAAGTTGGAAGATGTTCATTTTGCTCAGGCAATAAATTACTTGGAAGCATATGATTTGGAGGTAGGATTATTAATTAATTTTGGTGCTAAGAGTTTGGAGTTTAAACGATTGCTCAACAGTAAATTCAAACAAAAAAATCAGGATAATCCGCAAATCAAATAAATCATAGTTCAGACAATTAATCACTGCAGCAAATGTTGAATATAAAAAAGGGTAAAAACAGGATAGCCAAAGCTCACAGCCACACATCCCGAATGCTTTTGGGACCAAGTCGCACCAGCCGACACGCAAGCTAAAGCTTGTCGGCAGCGTGTGTCTGTCCCCAACGCACAGCAGACAGAAACGAAGTAGCAAATTGATAGAAAAATGACTGGAAAAATAAACACCGAACGGCTAACACGCGGTATAGTTAATTGCCGGTGCAGTGCGTATTTGAGCGGCACATCTCGTATCAAAAAGTAGTTGTAACTTGATAGGAAATCGCTTCGAAATGCCAAACGTTTCATACACGCCAAACGTTAGTGGACATTGTAAAAAGACAGACGATATGCGAAAAATTGATGATAAACTTATAGAAAGATTAACAAATGGTGATTTATTGCCTTTGTTAAACTATATTAAATCAGATAACGAATTACGTTTAGAGGTTCGTCAAAATGGCGATGCCTTTGTTTATTATCGAAAAGTGTAAGTACATGAATTTGAAATATATAAATACGTGCGATGAATTTTCTACTTGCGGTGAACCGTTCCTCTCGGATACTTGCCCCGCTCGCGGGAAGGAGAGTGGTTGGGAGTGAGGTAAAGCATCGAAAATTTGGAAAACATACATATGTTTAACCATCCGATATTCAATATGCAGCATTTAGAAATAATCAGTAATTCAAGCAATTAAATACTTGCGAAAGTTGAAATCTTTATTAATAACAAGGGCTATTTCACTTTGTTTTTAGCCGTTTTGCAACATCGATGCAATAGTATATCTTTGTTCCCTGGTTAAATGACTCATAAATGTGAACTTTGGACGGAGAACAATTATAGTCATTTTCTTCCATTGGAACAAAGGGGGGAGTTCTTCCTCTATTGCTCTGAAAAAAAAACTAAACTATCCTGTGGTCAGAGTTGCATTTGCTAATTGAATTTACAAAGTAAAAATTTTATGCACAAACTTTTAACACACCATTTTCCTAATTTTGCCATCTCCACATTGCAAAATTCAAATATTTTTCTTATTTTTGCAGTCGAAAACCACATAGTATATGGAGGCGTTCTACAATACTCATAATTACCTGATTGACCATCTGCAATCGCCTGTAAGGCGTTTGTTAATGGATGAGATTGATTGGTCGCATCGGCTTATAGGGATAAAGGGTAGTCGTGGTGTTGGTAAAACCACTTTTCTTTTACAGTACGCCCGCGAAAAATTCGGATATGATCGCAGTTGCCTATACGTAAATTTCAACAACTTACACTTTACACAACATACATTAGTTGGCTTTGCTGCTGAATTTCTTGCTCAAGGAGGAAAAACTCTATTGCTTGATCAGATTTTTAAATATGAAAACTGGTCACGCGAACTCAGGGAATGTTACGACCTTTATCCGGATTTACATATAGTTTTTACAGGTTCGTCGGTAATGCGTTTAGTGGAAGAAAACGACGATATTCAGGATGTAGTTTCGGCATACAATCTCCGTGGCTTTTCATTTCGTGAATACCTCAATTTATGTGCAGGAACAGATTTTCGAGCATATAAAATTCAGGAAATAATTACTAACCACGAAAAAATTACGCAGGAAATATGCAGAACTGTCAATATAGAAGATTATTTCAATGATTATCTGAAGTTTGGTTATTATCCATTTTTTCTTGAAAAAAGAAATTTCACTGAAAATCTCTTGAAAACCATGAATATGATGTTGGAAGTGGATATTTTACTTATCAAGAAAATTGAATTGAAATATTTGCCAAAAATCAGGAAGTTGCTATATATTTTAATGCAAAATGCACCCGCAGGACCAAATGTAAGTCAATTGAGCAAAGAAATTGAGACTTCGCGTGCTACCATAATGAATTACATTAAGTACCTTAAAGATGCGCGGCTGATAAATCTTCTTTATTCAGCAGGCGAAGATTTTCCGAAAAAACCAAAACAAGTTTACGTCCACAATACAAACCTGATGCATATTATACAGGAAGAAAACCGCAATACTGAAATTGAGTATAAAACATTCTTATATAACGCTTTACATGCACGACACAAAGTTAATCAAGGAAAAAACGAAGCTGATTTTTTGGTTGATAACGAACTTGTTTTCAGATATGAAACTAATCAGTTACGAAAACATGCAACCAAAACTTATTTTGTGTCAGATATAAGACAATCCACTACTAAAAATGTTATACCTTTGTGGGTACTCGGTTTTTTGTATTAGGATAGAACAAAGAATAAAGAACAAAGAATAAAGACAATTGATAATAGATTTTAAGATAACAGATAACTAAACTTTTAGATATAGAATAACAAATAAATAATACAGAACACAAAACACGGAACGCAAAACAAATAACTCAAAACAAAATAATTTTCGAAATGGCAAAAACAAAAAAATTTTTAACCTGTGATGGAAATCAGGCTGCATCGCATATTGCATATATGTTCAGCGAAATTGCAGCAATTTATCCCATCACACCTTCGTCGACTATGGCTGAATATGTTGACGAATGGGCAGCTTACGGACGTAAAAACATGTTTGGCGAAACTGTTCAGGTGCAGGAAATGCAATCGGAAGGTGGTGCTGCTGCTGCTATGCATGGTTCACTTCAAGCAGGTGCTTTAGCTACAACTTTCACAGCATCGCAGGGTTTACTGCTGATGATACCGAATATGTACAAAATGGCAGGTGAACTTCTGCCCGGAGTATTCCATGTATCAGCACGAGCTCTTGCTTCACATGCACTCTCAATTTTTGGCGATCATCAGGATGTAATGGCCGTGCGTCAGACAGGTTGTGCAATGTTTGCTACAGGTTCAGTGCAGGAAGTTATGGACATAGCAGCCGTAGCTCATCTTGCTGCAATCAAATCGCGTATTCCATTTGTTCATTTCTTCGATGGTTTCCGCACTTCGCATGAAATACAAAAAATCGAAGAGATCGATGCAGAAGCGGTTCAAGCTTTGGTTGACCGTGAAGCTTTACAGGCACACCGCAACCGCGCATTAAATTCTGAAAGTCCTGTTGTGCGTGGTACTGCTCAAAATCCTGATATTTACTTCCAGGCCCGTGAAGCTTGTAATCCTTACTACGATGCTGTTCCTGCGATTGTTGAAGATTATTTGGTTAAACTCAGCGAAATTACCGGTCGCAAATATGGTTTGTTTGATTATTACGGAGCTCCCGATGCCGACCGCGTGGTTGTAGCGATGGGATCGGCTACCGAAGCCATCCGCGAAGGAATTGATTATCTCACTGCTAAAGGAGAAAAAGTAGGTTTGATTTCGGTTCACCTGTATCGCCCTTTCTCGGCTAAACATTTCCTTTCTGTACTTCCAAAAACAGCAAAACGTATTTGCGTTCTTGATCGCACAAAAGAACCCGGAGCCGGAGGCGAACCACTTTATCTCGATGTTAAAGATGTGCTTTACGGACAGGAAAATCAACCATTGGTTGTTGGTGGACGTTATGGACTTTCATCGAAAGACTTTACACCCGCGCAAGTACTTTCAGTTTATCAAAATCTTGCTTTACCATCACCAAGAAATGGTTTTACCGTAGGTATTGTTGATGATGTTACTTTTACTTCACTTCCATTGGGCGAAGAAATTTCGATGGGTAGTGCAGGTACTTATGAAGCAAAATTCTACGGACTTGGAGCGGATGGTACTGTAGGAGCTAATAAAAACTCTATTAAAATTATTGGTGATAATACCGATAAATACTGTCAGGCATATTTTGCTTATGACTCGAAAAAATCGGGCGGTTTCACCTGTTCACACCTTCGTTTCGGTGATACTCCAATACGGTCAACTTATTTGGTAACCACTCCCGACTTTGTAGCTTGTCATGTTCAGGCATATCTCCGATTGTATGATGTTACAAAAGGTTTAAAGAAAAATGGTACTTTCCTGCTTAACACAGTTTGGTCACCTGAAGAAGTAAAACAAAATCTGCCTCTTAACGTTAAAAAATACCTTGCAGCCAATAATATCACGCTTTATACAATTGATGCAACAAACATTGCACAGGAAATAGGACTTGGAAACCGCACAAACACAATTTTGCAATCTGCATTTTTCAAAATTACAAACGTAATTCCTTATGAATTGGCTGTAAAACAAATGAAATATGCCATTGAAAAATCATACGGTAAAAAAGGACAGAAAATTGTAGAAATGAACTATGCAGCCGTTGACCGTGGTGGTGAATATGTAAAAGTTGAAATTCCTGCTGAATGGGCAAATATTCCTGACGAAGATGGTCTTATCAACCTAAATATACCCGCTTTTGTGAGAGATATTGTAGTTCCTGTAAATGCACAAAAAGGTGATGATATTCCGGTATCGGCTTTTAAAGGTCGCGAAGACGGAACTTGGAATCAGGGAACGACAAAATTCGAAAAACGCGGTGTAGCTTCTACTGTTCCGGTTTGGGAAATGGATAACTGTATCCAGTGTAACCAATGTGCTTATGTTTGTCCTCACGCTGCAATTCGTCCGTTTGTACTCGACGAAAACGAACAAGCTAAAGCTCCGTTTGCAGCACTTAAAGCCAATGGAAAACAATTTGCAGGTATGACATATCGCATTCAGGTTGACGTGCTTGATTGTATGGGTTGCGACAACTGTGCAGAAGTTTGCCCGGGCAACAAAAACGGAAAAGCACTCAAAATGGTGGCTATCGAAACTCAATACGAAGAACAAAAGAATTGGGATTTTTGTGTTGAAAATGTAAAAACCAAACAACATTTAGTGGATGTAAAAGCCAACGTGAAGAATTCACAGCTTGCAACTCCATTGTTTGAATTCTCGGGTGCTTGCGCTGGTTGTGGTGAAACTCCTTATGTAAAACTTGTTTCACAACTTTTTGGCGAACGTCAAATGGTTGCCAATGCAACTGGTTGTTCTTCAATCTATTCAGCATCAGCTCCTTCTACTCCATATACAACGAATGAAGAAGGTCGTGGTCCGGCTTGGGCAAACTCTTTGTTTGAAGATAATGCTGAATTCGGTTTGGGTATGCTCTTTGCAAATGAGCAAATGCGTGATCGTATCGAAAGACTTATGAAAGCGGCAATCGAAGAAAAATGCTGTTCAGAAGAGTTGCTCGGTTTGTTTGGCACATGGATTGAAAACAAAGAAAACGGCGATGTAACACTTGAACTTTCACGCAAAATTAAACCACTTATTGCTGAAGAAAAATGCGGTTATTGTAAAGAAATCAACGGTCTAAGTCAATATCTTGTTAAACAATCGCAATGGGTTATCGGTGGCGACGGATGGGCTTACGATATTGGGTTTGGTGGACTGGATCATGTAATTGCATCAGGTAAAAATATCAATATTTTAGTTCTTGATACTGAGGTTTACTCTAATACCGGTGGACAGTCATCCAAATCGACTCCTGTAGGTGCAGTAGCTAAATTTGCTGCTTCTGGTAAAAAAGTACGCAAGAAAGACCTTGGTATGATTGCCGCTACTTACGGATATGTTTATGTAGCTCAGGTTGCTCTTGGTGCAAATCAATCGCAAGCATTGAAAGCGATACGCGAAGCTGAAGCTTATGATGGACCTTCAATTGTCATAGCCTATTCACCTTGTATCAGTCATGGTTTGGTTGCCGGCATGGGTAAATCGAACAACGAACAACAGGAAATGGCTGTTAAATCGGGTTACTGGCATTTATATCGTTACAATCCGCAATTGGAAGCAGAAGGCAAAAACCCAATGCAACTTGATTCAAAAGAACCTCAGTGGGAGCTTTTCCAGGATTTTCTGAGAAGTGAAATTCGATATACTGCATTATTGAAACAATTTCCACAGGAAGCAGAAGAACTGTTTGTTGCAGCCGAAGAAAATGCTAAATGGCGTTATAACTGGTACAAACGTATGTCAACAACACAAGAATAACGAATAATAAATTTACCGTTATATCAATCAAAATACTCCGGATTTTTGAAAAATTTCCGGAGTATTTTTTTAAAGTAAATTGAAATTTATTGATAATTGATACAACTTTCGAGTATTGATAAAAATATTACCATTAAATTTAAACCATAAACTTTCAATTTAACTTACATTAAATAAATAACTGTATTATAGTTCATTAATAATGAAAAAATATTTTTCCTCATAAATTTGTTTTTGAATACATTGCATTTTAAATTGTAATAAAATAACGAATTTACTCAACAAATAGTATCTTTCCAAAAATATTAAATAATAAATTAAAAAAACGCATGACAATTACCACATTAATTTACAAAGCACTTTACTGGTATATCAGTACTGTTGATAAAAATAATGAAATACTTTTTATGAATTATGGCTATCACCACGAAAATGAAACATTTCCATTAAGTAGCCAGGATGAAATAAACCGTTATTCTATTCAACTTTATCATCGAATGGCGCAATTAACTGATATAGCGAATAAGAACATTGTAGAAGTTGGGTGCGGAAGAGGTGGAGGTCTTGCATATATTACCCGAACTTTTCATCCTGCATCAGCTTTGGGAATTGATTTGGATGCAAAGGCAATGAATTTTGCCGCCAATCATTATAATCTTCCAAAATTGGAATTTCATCAAGGAAATGCTATGCATCTTAAATTACCTGATAATAGTTGTGATGTATTACTTAATGTTGAATCATCTCACAGATATCCTTTAATGGGTCTGTTTTTGGATGAAGTATATCGAATTTTGCGCCCGGGAGGTTATTTTTTGTTTACTGATTTCCGCCCAAAGCATAAATTTGAAGCAATGAAAAAAATGATTGCAGAAAAGAGATTTATCTTAAAAGAAGAGCAAATCATCAACAAAGAAGTAATCAACGCATTAGAACTTGATACTCCCCGTAGAGTAGAACTTGTAGAAAGATATGCACCACTTTTTTTAAAAAAACACATTCATGATTTTGCCGGAAATATAGGTTCACCGACTTACAAAAAAATTTATAGTGGCGATTTCGTTTACTTCGTTTACTGTTATCAAAAACCAGAATAAACGCTTAAACAATTCACTCAACAGATTTGTTTTAAGTAAAATTTTCAGTTTATTCCTTAAATTCTAATTTGTATGAAATCGGAAAATTTCAAAAACCCAACCGTTTTAATTTTTCTTATTACAATAGGTAGTTTGTGGGGTATTACCGAATTTTTTATGGGTACATTACTTAAAAATCTGTACCCTGGCAATATCACAGGTTCAGTATTGATCGGATTGAGTTTTTTTTTCTTAACGGCTGCCTATTATTTAAATGAGCATTTCAGCTCCTTATTTATTATACTTATAATCTGTACTCTATTTAAATTAACAGGTACAATACTAATTGGCAAATCAGTTGTAGACCCGTTTTTTATCAATCCTGTACTTTCCATGTTGCTTACTGTATTCCTTTTTGTCATATATCATCGTTTGATTTTAAAAGACAAAAAAGCTACAGGCATAAATTCTTTTTTTGCCGGAGCTATTCTTGCTGCAGTAATAGCCTTGCTACTGCCATTATTAAATTATATATCAGGTTATCCGCTTTGTTTTAAAGGTAATACAAATATTCCATTGTCGGTTTGGTATATTCATATTTCATCATTCATTGGCTTTTTTGCTTATCCGGCAGGTGTTTACATAAATTCTCTTTATAAGAATATAATTCTACAACGATTATAACATATTTTCGTTTGCTTAATTATTTCAATTTTGTATTTTATTCATCATTCAAAAATATTGAATAAATGATTATCAATACAATAGTAAATAATGAAATTGTATCACTTAAATTTCCGTCAGGAGCGGTAACACTTGACGTAATACGCGAACATCTGCATTTAAAAGGCACTAAAGAAGGATGTCGCGAGGGAGATTGCGGTTCATGCATGATTCTTTTGGGAAAACCAAAAAAAAATGGCATGGTTTATCGGATCGTAAATTCGTGCCTCCTTCCAATAATTGAAGTTGCCAACGCGCATGTTGTTACAATCGAAGGTTTAAATTCTAAAGAATTAACTCCAATTCAACAATACTTTGTCGACGAAGGTGCTTCACAATGCGGTTTTTGTACCCCGGGATTCATAATTTCAATAACCGGATATTTATTGTATTCAAAATATCTGAATATTGATGAAGCCATAGCTTTTCTTTCAGGGAATATTTGTCGGTGTACAGGTTACAAGTCTATAGAACGAGCTATTAAAAAACTTATCGTAGGCTTAAATAACATTTTTTTTGAAGAAAGCTATGAAAATGAGAGAATTAACTATCTGGTAGAACAAAAGATTATACCGGAATATTTTTTACAAATTCCTGAAAAATTAGCGCAACTCCCCTACTCTTTTAACAAAGATTTGATTTCAATAAATGAAAATTCTGTTGCCGGTGGCACAGATGTTTATGTGCAGAAAGGATATGAACTGGAAGAAAAAGAAATTAATGCTTTCGATATTAATAATGAACTGAAAAAAATTTTTGTGACAACAGACTACTGTTATGTCGGTTCTGCTTTAACAGTAACTGAACTAACTGAAAATGAAATTATAAATAGACTTATACCCGATATTGCGAAGTTTTCAAAACTTATATCATGTACCTCCATTCGCAACAGGGCTACGATTGGTGGTAATATCGTAAATGCCTCACCCATAGGCGATGTAAGTATTATGTTGATTGCCTTAAATGCAGTATTGGTAATTGAGAATAAAAATACTAAAAGAGAAGTTCCCATTGCAAATTTTTTCAAAGCCTATAAACAATTCGATTTGAAAAGAGATGAATGGTTAAGTTATATAAAAATACCATTATCGAATGAAAACAAATTTTTCCATTTCGAGAAAGTATCAAAACGTACACATCTCGACATTGCAAGTGTCAACACAGCAATAAGTTTAAAACTCGAAAATAATATTATTACTGATATCACACTTTCAGCCGGAGGAGTTGCACCGATACCATTCTTGCTGAATGAAACTTGCAATTTTCTGAACGGTAAAGAATTAACTTCAGAAAATATTGATAAATCGATAGAAATTTCACAATCAGAAATTCAGCCGATTTCGGATGTTCGTGGTTCGACAGAATATAAAAGCTTATTATTAAAACAATTAATAAAAGCTCATTTCGAAGTTTTTATGAAAAATACCGGCAAAGAAAATTAAGCATTATGAAAAACAAAGATACAATAATGCATGTGCAAGGATTATCAGTATTTACCGGTGATATCAACTTACCAGCACGAACACTGTATGCATCCCTTTACACATCGCCTTATTCGCATGGCAAAATTACTGAAATCGATCTTTCAGAAGCAGAAAACTGTGAAGGAATCGTACGCATTATAACATGGAAAGATATACCCGGACAAAACCAGATTGGACATATCATTCACGACGAACCATTGCTTGTAGAAGATGAATTTACTTATAAAGGACAAGCTATTGCCATAGTTATTGCCGAAAGTGAACGCCTTGCTCGTAAAGCCTTAACAAAAATCAATTTAAAATACGAACCATTACCTGTTATAACCGATGCCAGAAAAGCCTACTTTGAAGGTGAAATAATTGGTATCGAAAGGATTTTTTCATGTGGTAATATCGACGAAGGAAAAAAGCAATGCACATATATATTTGAGGGTAAAGTCGAATCAGGCGCTCAGGAACACTTTTACCTCGAAACACAAACTGCGATGGCTTTTCCTGTTGAAAACGGCAAAATTAAAATCATTTCTTCAACACAATCACCTTCGGCTGTACAACAAACAGTAGCTGAAGTACTTGGGTTACCGTTAAATGCAGTGGAATCAGAAGTTCTACGTCTTGGTGGAGGATTTGGAGGAAAAGAAGATCAGGCAAATGCTTGGGCTGCTATGGCTGCTTTAGGTTCTCTTTTAACAGGCCGAGCTGTGAAATTGGTATTGCCTCGCAAAACCGACATGAGCATCACGGGGAAACGGCACCCCTACTCTTCTGATTTCAAAATCGGATTATCAGAAGATTTGAAAATTATTTTTTTTGAAGTGATGTATTTTCAAAACGCGGGAGCTTATGCCGATTTGTCAACCGCAATACTTGAACGAACGCTTTTTCATGCAACAAACAGTTATTACATACCCAATGTGTGGGCTAAAGCCGTATCGTGCAGAACCAATTTACCACCTAACACTGCTTTTAGAGGTTTTGGCGCACCTCAAGCAATGTTTGTGATTGAAAGCGCTATTTACGAAGCTGCTCGTCATGTAAATATTCCGGCTTATATCATTCAACAAAAAAATTTAATTCACAGCGGTCAGCAGTTTCCGTACGGTATGCAAATACAAACTGACAATGCAACATTATGTTTCGAGAAAGCATTCAAAGACTATAATGTTGAAAAGAAAATAAAAGAAATGGAAGTTTTCAACATTCAAAATGTGAATTTGAAAAAAGGAATATCAGTAATGCCAGTTTGTTTCGGAATTTCATTTACAAATACCTTTTTGAATCAGGCATCGGCATTAGTTCATATTTACAACGATGGTAGCGTAGGGATAAGCACCGGTGCAGTAGAAATGGGTCAGGGCGTGAACGAAAAAATCAGAAAAATAGCAGCACGGGTATTTGGAATTTCAACAGCACGCGTGATTACTCAGACAACTAATACAACCCGAATTGCCAATATTTCGCCAACTGCAGCGAGCACTGGTACCGATTTAAACGGAAATGCAACACTATTGGCTTGCAAAGAAATTAAACAAAGACTGATTAAATTTCTTCCAAAATTAATCGGCGAAGGCAGCGAAGAAGAATATAATATCGAAAATGAATCAATCATTCGTAGCGGTAAGCCTATGAATTTTAATTGGAATGAATTAATCATGAATGCATATAAAGAACGGATAAACCTTTCCGCTCATGCTTTTTATGTCACTCCCGATATATTTTTCGACCGAAATACCGAAAAAGGAATACCTTTTGCTTACCACGTTTGCGGAACTGCAATATCCGAAGTAACGATAGACTGTTTGCGAGGGAATTATGTTATAGATAGTGTTGAAGTCGTTCACGATGCCGGAACTTCGATTGATGAAATTATAGACATAGGACAAATGGAAGGAGGAATTTTGCAGGGAATTGGCTGGATGACAATGGAAGAAATACTTCACGACGAAAATGGTTCACTTCTAAGTAATACCTTAAGCACTTATAAAGTTCCGGATTTTTTTTCGGTTCCTAAAATTATTGATGTACGGTTTATAAAAAACAATCAGCCTGAAAAAGGTATTTTCGGTGCTAAAGCTACCGGAGAACCTCCTTTTATGTATGGCATAGGTGTTTACTTTGCATTATTAAACGCTGCGAATATATTCAGATCTATTTCAAAAATTACATATTCAGCACCTTTTACTAACGAAAAATTGTTGTTGATGCTTTACAATGATAATAAAAAAAACGATGACTAACAATTTGATTTTGTATAAAAAACTGAAAGTTGAATTTACTAAAAAAAGTATTATCAACGGATTAATTATTTATTCCTTAGGAGATACTGTTGCAGCACTTATTTTACAGCAATTTTCACTTACCCGACTGGTTGGTATAAGTTTGGTAGGTGCATTTGTCTATTCTTTCGAAATCCCGAATTATTTCCGTTGGATTGACAAAAAAACATCCTCAGAAAATTCTGAATTAAAATCAGTTAAAAAATCGTTGTTTCGCACTGCACTGGCACTATTGTATTTCAATCCTATCTGGATAGCCCGACATTTATTGTTTATACAATTGTTTTCAGGAAATTTTGCTGCAATAAATTTATCTTTACTATTCATAGCTTCAAAATCTTTTTTGATCAATATTCCACTCTCATTAACAGCAAATTATTTCATTCAGAATGTTTTATCTTACAAGTATCGATTTGCAGCAAGCGCAATTTTTTCATCCCTCATGGCAATTTACTATGCCATGAGTGCTGTTTGGTTTAAATAATCAAGTTATTTATGAAAAGAGCATCTATCTGGAGTTTTATTGAAAAGGAAATCAGGAAAAACGGTAAAGTTTACATTATAATCATTACCGAAACCACAGGTTATGCTCCCGGAAAAACAGGAGCAAAAATGGCAGTCAGTTTAAGCGGCAAAACTTTCGGAACCATCGGCGGAGGTAAAGCTGAATTTGATTTAAAAAATTTGGTACTTGCATCAAACGTGAAAGAAAAAAGAGCTTATATAATTGAATATAAATTTGATAACGAGTACAATTCTCTAAGTGAAAAAACAATTTGCGGCGGGAAACAAAAATTTATAATTTTTGAAATTACAAATTCACAACTTAAAATCATACAAAATGTAAAATTGCATATCAGTAATCACATTCCGGCAATTATGAATTTTTTAAGTTCCGGTGAAATTGAATTAATGGAATTAAACAAATCAATCGTCCCCCAAAAATACCCCCCGAATGAGAACATATTTTACCACGAAATCATTTGCAATGAGCCGTTGGTTCACATTATTGGAGGAGGTCATGTATCGTTGGCGCTTTCGAAACTACTGCGTATGCTTGAATATTATGTAATTGTTTACGACGAACGACCAAATATGCCTACTATCATACTAAACACCTTTGCAAATAAAATTATTTCTACAAAATTTTCGGAAGTTCACAAAAAAATGAATTTGACACACGAAGACTATGTTGTAATAATGACTCCCGGACATACTTCCGACGAAATTGTACTAAGAAACATACTTAATTTGAAATATAAATATCTCGGATTGATGGCAAGTCCACAGAAAAGCAAACTTTTGAAGCAAAAGTTACTCGATGATGGTTTTGAAATTGAAAAATTGAACAACATTTACTCCCCTGTGGGCATTCCCATAAATAGTCATACTCCCGAAGAAATTGCAATAAGCATTACAGCACAAATAATCAGTTTACAAAATTCATAAATGTAGTAATTTGTCATTCCGAAACGTAACAAAGGTTTTTTCCGAAGTAGTTAATTTTTTTTATATATTTTATTCGGCAAAATATTTTTAATTTTGAGCAAAATATCATCAAACCTGTCCCCAAAAAATAGAATGAAAGAACTTTTAAAAAAGACGGTATCAGTAATTTCGCCATTATTCAGTATTCATTCGTTAATTAAAATTTCGGGACAAGGTTTGATTTTACCTTTTTATCACGTAGTAAGCGATAATGATTTACCTCACGTAAAACATTTATATCCTGTAACTTCGGTAAAAAGGTTTATTGAAGATATCGATTTTTTTGTAGCAAATTATAAAGCTACAAATTTTGAACACTTAATCAAATGTGTTAACAATGAACGATTAAGGAAAGAGAAAGTGTTTTTTCTTAGTTTCGACGACGGTTTGCGCGAATTTCACGATGTTGTTGCTCCCATTTTGATTGAAAAAGGTATTCCTGCCGTTTGTTTTGTTAATCCTGCTTTTGTGGATAACAAAGACATGTTTTATCGGTTAAAATTCAGTATTTTAGCTGAAATAATTAAAAAAAGGGGAATTTCAAGGGGACAAGAATCTAAGATTAAGGAAATTTTTGCTTCGCATGGACTGTTTTTTAAAACGGAAAAGGATTTGTTTCGCGTAAGAGATGCCCAAAAATCCATTGCCGATGAAATCGCACCGGTTCTTGAAACTGATTTTAACGAATATCTTAAAAAGAACAAGCCCTATTTATCATATTCGCAAATACAAAGTCTTATAAACAAAGGTTTTACAATTGGAGCTCATTCCATGACTCATGCTTATTTTCCTGAATTATCTGAAAAAAATCAATTAACCGAAGCAATAGAAAGTGTGCGATGGATCAAACAAAATTTTATGCAGGAAATCAGTCTTTTTTCGTTTCCTTACACTGATTTTCAAATTAAAAAAACGTTTTTCAATGAACTTGAAAAAGAAGTAGATCTGAGTTTTGGTACAGCTAATTTAAAATTCGATGCTCAAAAAACAAATTTTCAACGCATTTCGATGGAAATAGCAAACAGCAGAAATGCTGAACAAATATTGAAAAACGAATATATTTATTTTAGCCTGAAAAAGTTGCTAAACAAACATATTATAAACAGAGATTAATGCAAATATTGTCCTATAATAAATCACAAATGAGTGAGTACATACATTCCGATTTTTTTAAAGTACTTACCGAAATTCCCATAAGTTACCAGCGAGCGCTTTCGCAAATAAATAATCCATATGCAAGCGATGAAGATATTTTACTTTGGGCTGCCTATCAAAATGCATCTCTTATTGGTTATTTAGGTGTTTTACCTGATGAAATTGAATTAAACGGAGCTAAAAACAAAATTTATTGGGTAAGTTGTTTTTGGGTTAGCGATGCACATCGCAATGGAAATCTTGCTTCTCAACTATTTTTTCTGATGATCAAATCCTATCGAGAAAGTATATTTTTATCAAATTTTCTTTTCTCACTTGAAAAAACTTACCAGAGTTTAGGTGTATTTAAACCAACTCAGTACATTAATGGTAAAACTTTTTATCGTAACCTCTGCTTTGCAGAATTAATTGAAGCACGGTTCCCCGATTGGGCAGATTATATGCCTTTTTATCGGGCTGCTGAAAAGTTTATCAACAAAGCATTACGCATTCGCGATATTTTCGTTCGAAATTACCGTACAAAATTTAAAATTGTAGAGAATAACGTTTATGATAAGGAATTTGAGATTTTTCTTCAGAAATACAAAACGAAACATGCCGATAAAGTCGTTCGTTCTGCTAATCATTTCGACTGGATACTGACTTATCCGTGGGTTCTTTCAAATATTTCTGATCAGGAAGCCAAAAGATACTTTTTTTCTTCAAAGTCCAATCGTTTTAGTTATTTATCACTCAAAATATATGACAAAAATGAACTCCAAGGATTCGTACTATTGAAAATTCGAGATAAAAATCTTGCTGTTTCATATCTATATGCAGAGGACGAACTTATTAATTGTATCTCGAATTATATTTCAGTATTGATGAAAAAAAACAATTTCGATACAGTTACATGTTATGAATCAAGACTTTCGGAATCGTTAGCACGTAAACATAACGGCTATATTTACAAGAAAAATGCAAAGCGTCCCTACATTTTCCCGAAAAATTCTGAAATAAATGCTTTTGTTTTTCAAGATGGAGATGGCGATAGTGTATTCACCTGAAATTAATTGAAATGAAAAAATTAGCAGTTTTAAGTAATATAAATATCGACCCGTTAAAAAATTTTCTAAATGGAAATGAATTAGAACTTTACTTTGCAGGTTACAACCAATGGCAAAGTGAATTGACAAATTCAGCTTCAAATCTTTATAAATTTAATCCCGAATTTATTTTTCTTCATCTTGATGCAGAAGAACTCCGGCATCAAACCAATGATTTTTTTTATGCGATTGAGTGTTTTATAGTATTGTTCCCTAAAACACAATTCATTATTTCTAATTTTTTTTATCCTCCATATTCTGTTGAATCATATATAAATACAAACACAATTAAAACTATTAGTTTAAATAATGAATTATTAACTTTTCGGAATAAATATCCCGGAATTTTTATTTTTGATTTTAATCGTTTGGTAGCATTGCATGGTTATCGGCAATTTTTCAGTCACAAATTTTGGTATCTTGGTCGGAT
>CAYNGF010000060.1:0-20908 GCA_964396515.1 uncultured Paludibacter sp. | reverse complement strand
TCATTCGATCTTCTTTTAAATAAACCATTGATGTTAATACCCAAGCTGAAAAAATAATTATTATTGTTAACCCTTTTGGGGCTTAACCCAACCTGAAAAAAGAGGGTAAGTTTATTTGAAATTTGCTGACTTGCTGCAAAATAAATGCCGCCATTTTTTTGTTCAACATCAATTGTGTCATTATGTTGATGATAATAGACTCCTGCTTTATAATTTCCACACTTGCCGGAAAACAATTCCGGGGTAAATTCAAATTCACTTACCGCTAAAAATCCTTCGTCTTTATGAATGTTCCATTTAAGATTGAATGGATTACTCTCAAAATCGTCCGGTGTACCATCATAAATCGATGCCTTGAATGTTAATTTTGGAGCAACATCCCATAGAACCTCTAAACCAAGTGCAGTAAGCGGAAAAATTGGCGAAGGTACATTATCAGCAATACTTGAATGAATACCAAATGAACTGTTAACAAAAGACCCTGAACAACTCAAATTGGCAAAATTCACATTTAAATCCTGCAAGCCGGCAGTTACAGAAAAATTACCAATTCGGTGCCGATACCAAAATTCGTATAACCAGGTAAGGTTTCCCGCTTCGATATTCGAAACACCTTGGAAATCGCCAATTAATGTCGCCGAAGGTTCTCCTCCGTGCGTATTTACCAGCTTAACCGCAGCTTCACCACCTTTCCACCAACCGGCTTTATCTGAATTAAAGTTTGCGTTTATGGTTGCTAAACCTAAATATGTACATCCGGTTTTTATGCCACCTGAAAAGTTACCAACAATATCACCGGTATAACTCGCCCCAAAATTCAAAATACCATCTTCAGCATGAGTAGATTTTAAAAATACGAAATTTAGAATGAATAATACTGATAGTAAAAGTTTTGTTCTCATTAAATCCATTTTTTAATTATTATTTCAAAATTGACAGGTATATACATCATAATGAACAGGAATTTTAATTCAACTTTACAATAATTGAAAATTAAGCATAAAAGCACTTATTCACAACAAAATTATGGTATCGCCACAAATGAGCGTGTAATTTCTTTCTAAAATGATGGATATAACTTTTAATTCTTTAGTTATTTCCCTATTTTTTTGTAAACGAAATATGCTAAAAAAAACATTTATTTTTTTGCAAAAATACTACAGCCAAAAACATTCTGAAATAACAACTAATAATGAATTTCCAACAGAAAAACTCGTTATTTATTGCGAATATCATAATATTTACTTACATAATTCAACTTTCGCATGTATTTAATTGCTTGAATTACTGATTATTGCTAAATGCTGCATATTGAATATCAAATGGTTATACAAATGTATGTTTTCCAAATTTTCGATGTTTTACCTCACCCCCAACCCCTCTCCTTCCCGCGAGCGGGACAAGTATCCGAGGGGAACGGTACACCGCAAGTAGAAAATTCATTGCACATATTTATTTGTTTCAAATTCAATTACTTATACAAGCGAAAATTAAATTACATAATTGCTTATTAAATCAATTATCAAGTTATTGTACAAAAAATGATTCATAAATAATAATTTCAAGTCAAAAAGCACTTATTTACCTTCAGATTTGTATTATTCACCTCAAAAAATAGTGTATTTTGTACATTTATTTGTATTTTTGCCTGTAATGCATTTGTAATTTATATTACATTTATTTTACTATATCGTCATTAATTACACCATAAAGAACACACATTGCAAATGACCGATTTTTTGCATATTCTCGAAACATTGGAGCCTATAACACTTGAGGAGATGAATGATGTAAAACTGCTTGACCGCACTGACATAAAGTTCACTTTTCATTTAAAAATGTTACCTGAAATTTTAGCAACGGCATCGGCACATTACAAAGTTTTAACCATTGACAACAATCGTTTTGCACGTTACGAAACCCGATACTTCGACACACCTCAATTCGAAATGTTTATAAAACACCATAACGGAAAATTAAATAGAAAAAAAGTACGATTCCGTACTTATCTTGATTCCGGATTACATTTTTTCGAAGTTAAAATAAAAACGAATAAGGGACGAACTAAAAAATCGAGAGTAAAACGCGAAATTAACGACTATTCGATAACGGATAAAGCCGAACAATTACTTGCTAAAAAAACAGATTACACTCCTGAAGAATTATGTGAGGCAATCAGAATTTATTATAATCGCATTACTCTGGTAAGTAAAAGTCTTACGGAAAGACTTACCATTGATTTTGACTTAAGATATCAAAAAAACGAAATGGTAAAAGCTTATCCTGAATTGGTAATTGCAGAAGTAAAGCAAGATAAATCGGCACACTCCTTTTTCGTAAAACTTATGAACGATTACAGAATTAAGGATATTTCGATGAGCAAATACTGTTTGGGTATAGCCAGCCTTGTAAATAATGTAAAGAAAAATAATTTTAAACCCAAAATTTCCTATGTCAACAAACTTTGTAATGCCGATTCGAACTAAGTATCTCGGTCTGATTTTCTTTTTTATGTTACTATTTTCGCCGGTAGTAGAGTCAAAAGCTACAGCACCGGTTCTTGATTCTGCTTTTCTTACCGAAGAAGCTCTGTTACTTGAAAACGGACCTGACACAAAAAAGGGAGGTAAAGAAGTGGAAATTACTTCGAAGTTTTTTTTAAGTCTGGGATTTGATCTACTTACCATTGGACTGATTATTATACTTATATACTATCCAAACTATAAAAAGTTAGATACAATTTTTACATTTGTAATGTTTAACGTAACGATATTTTTACTCACCTATGTATTAAACACGGTAAAAATATCGATGGGTGCAGCTTTCGGGTTGTTTGCTGTATTCTCCATGTTAAGATATCGTACTTCGGGTATCGACATGAAGGATATGACGTATCTTTTTATATTCATTGCCATGGGTTTGATAAGTGCTATTGAAATGGATTTTTACGAAAACGTCATCATTAGTTGTATGGTCATTGGATTTACAATGATTCTTGACACAAAACTGATTTTAAAGCGCGAATCGTCCAAAACTATCCGATACGAAAAAATTGATATGATAAAACCCGAAAGGCAAGAAGAGTTAATAAAAGAACTTAAAGAACGCACAGGACTAAATGTACATAGAGTTTCGATAGCAGAAATCGACTTTTTGAGAGATGTGGCGATGATAAACATTTATTACTACGATTAATGCCTGTAATGATACATGAAAATTTTAAATAGAACAATAATCACATTATTTGGATTATTTCTAGTGCCTTACACATTTTCTCAAACCAGTAATTTTGGAACTTGGTCGAGCATTGGTATCGAGAAAAAAATAACAAAAAAATGGAATGTGGAAACCGAAACTGAATTGAGAACAATCGGTGGAAACAATTTATATTTTGTCCGTCTTATAGAAAGATGGAACATTGGTGTATCTACAAATTATGATTTCAATAAAAATATAAGCTTAGGTGTAGGTTACGATTTCATGAACAAGCTTGACACTAAATACAAAAATTACCAGTTTCGTAACCGATTTAATTTCGCAGGAACAGGAAAACTGAAGTTTTATGATTTTACATTCAGTTTGCGTGAAAGAATTCAGACCACTTTTAAAGATGACAGCAAAAGATTATACAGTGATGGCACTATCGACACTTATAAAATGAATCCTGAATGGTCGTGGCGCAACAGACTTAAAATAAGTTACAATATACCTAACTTTAAAATAAATCCGTCCATATCTGCGGAAACATTTTATCAGCTGAACAATCCTGATGGTAACAGATTTGAAAATATCCGATACATCCTTTCTTTCGACTATAAATACAAGAAGCGTAATCTGTTTGAATTTTACGGCGTTTACAATTCTGAATTAATATCTGAGGATTCTTTTGGAAGATATGTTTTGGGTGTTGGTTATAAATATTCTTTTTGATTTCTCGCAAAGATGAAAAATATATTAATTGTCCTTTCTGTTTTATTTGCAACAGTGTTTACTGCCTGCGATCCGGAGAATGTAATTATCAACCTAAAAAAAAATAACGATACTTTAGATGCTGTTTGGGATACAACTAAGGTAGCAACCATTACATTAAATAATACTTCTATTACTTCTACAAAAAAATCTGTAATAATCAAAGGTGCTACTGCTACCATAACCAAACCCGGCAATTATAAAATAAGTGGTAAACTAACAGATGGACAAATCATTGTAAAAACATTAGAAGAAGGTCGTGTAAGATTAATTCTGAATAACGTGAACATCTCAAATTCTACCACATCTCCAATTTTTATTGCCAATGCGGAACGCACAATAATTGTTTTACCGAAAGGAACAGAAAATTCATTTACCGATGGAAATAATTACACAGTCACAGCTGACAGTTTGAATGCCCCAATTTTTAGTAAGGACGACCTGGTAATTTTTGGCGAAGGTGTTTTAAATGTAACCGGCAACTACAAGGGAGGAATAAGCTCGCGAGATGAATTGGATATTTTAAGTGGCATCATCAACGTAAAAGCAGTTACTACAGGCATCAGAGGGAAAGATAATTTGCGAATCGAAACGGGAACATTTAATATAAGTTGTGGTGGAGACGCACTGAAATCCGACAATGATTCGCTTGAAACAAAAGGCTTTATAAACATTAAGAACGGAACTTTTAAACTCAATTCGGCTAACGGCGACGGAATTACCGCTTCGAAAGTTACAACCATTGAAGGTGGAAATTTCGACATAACGACCGGTGGTGGTAGTGAAGTTGAATTAGACTCGTTAGGTCCTTCCACAAAAGGAATTAAAGGTACACAAGGTGTCAAAATTATGGGCGGAACATTTCTGATAAATTCTCAGGATAACAGTATTCACTCTTCTAAAACCGCAGAAATTTCAGGTGGTAATTTTACTATTTACACAGGCAATCGCGCTTTGAAAGCCGACTCAATGCTTACAATAATCGATGGAAATTTTGATGTAAAAGAAGCTTTTAAAGGAATCAGCAGCCACAGGTTAAAAATTAAGAACGGAAATATTTCCATTAACTCACGCAACGACTGCTTGAAAGCTACACTCGGCGAAGATATTACTGAAAACGATGGCAGTTTAATAGAAATAAGCGGAGGCACTCTGCTACTATCAACTGAAAAAGGCGATGCAGTGGATAGTAACGGCAATATTGAAATACTTGGCGGAACATTAGTGTTACAAGGCTCACAAACTATACCCGACGATGCCATTTCGCACCGATCAATCTTTATTATTAGTGGTGGAAATCTCTTTGCCGTTGGAGCAAGCACATTAACACCAACTTCCGAAACAGTACAAAATTCGGTTCTCATTAAATTCAGGTCTTATTTATCGCCAAACACACATATCTGTATTCAGGATGAAAACAATACTCCTGTGATTATCTTTAAAATTCAAAAATATGCAGTTTATGCTTTGTTCTCAACATCCTCATTAATTACCGGTAAAACATACAGCATATACTCAGGCGGAATCGCTACAGGAACCGAGAAAAATGGTTTTTACTTCAGCGGAACCTATACTCCCGGAACAAAACGCGGAAGTTTTACAGTAAAAACAGGTCATAATTCAGTAAACCTATAATTTACTGATTTACTTACCATAATTACATGATGAGCTAAAGAGTTAAAGATTTAAACTACAAGCGACAGGAATGTCGCTTTTTTAGTGCTCTTTAGGAAAAAAATTATACTTTCTTTCCTTAATAATTATGCTCACTTTTTGAAATTACGCTTTTTATAACTTCGTTTTTGAAAAACCTTAGGAATTTTTTTAACTAAACAGAAAAAAAATTACATTGTTTATGTATAAAAAAGAAATAAATACTTATTTTAGTGCACTGAAAAAAACAATAAAATTTTTAATTGCATGCTAATTATCGGAATTGCCGGAGGAACCGGATCAGGTAAGACTACCGTAGTAAAAAAAATTGTTGACAGACTGCCCGAGGGCGAAGTTGTAATTTTACCACAGGATTCTTACTACCGCGACAGCGGACATTTACCTCTTGAAGAGCGTCTCGAAATAAATTTTGACCATCCCGATTCTATTGAGTTCGAATTATTGGTGAAACATCTGAAAGAACTTAAAAAGGGACATACCATCGAACAACCTATTTATTCTTACCTTACCTGTACGCGAGCTGCCGAAACGATACCCGTAAAACCCTGCCATGTGATTATAGTGGAAGGTATTTTAGTGCTCACCCATCCTGAACTTCGAAAAATGATGGATTTGAAAGTTTTTGTCGATGCCGATGCCGACGATAGATTGATAAGAGTAATTAACCGGGATATTGTAGAACGTGGACGCTCGGTAAATAAAGTGATGGAACGCTATGAATTAACAGTTAAACCCATGCATTTGCAGTTTATTGAACCAACCAAGCGCTTTGCCGATTTAATTATTCCTCAAGGCGGTAATAATCATATTGCGATTGATATTCTTACAAAATACATTGAAAACAATTTGAATAAAAAAGAAAAAAGGTAGCTTTTTTTCAGTTTCATGTAAAACAGAAAATATGCAACTTACAGATTTAAGTAAAATACTGTTTCTCGACATAGAAACCGTGCCTGTAAAAGCTAATTTTGAGCAACTCGAACCCGAATTGGCGCATCTGTGGGAAGATAAATTTGATACGCTGAAAAAACGAATGCCCGAAAAATATAGCGAGGATACTACTGCAGCCGAAGCTTTTGCCAATAGTGCGGGAATTTATTCCGAATTTGGTAAAATTATTTGTATTTCTGTTGGTTCTGTATATTTTCGCGGACTTGAAATGCATTTCAGAACAAAATCATTCTACGGACACGATGAAAAAAAGCTTCTCGAAGATTTCGGAGCTATGTTAACCAAATTCTTTACCGGAACCGATCAGTATATTTGTGGACATAACATTAAAGAGTTTGATATTCCCTATATTTGCCGGCGAATACTCATCAATAGAATAAAATTACCAGCCATTCTCAATATCTCCGGCAAAAAACCATGGGAAATCAACCTACTTGACACACTTGAACTCTGGCGATTTGGCGATTATAAAAATTACACTCCGCTTAAATTACTTACAGCTATTTTTGGTATTCCGACCCCGAAAGATGATATTGATGGCAGCAGAGTTGCTGCTGTTTACTATGGCGAAAACGATATCGAACGA
This sequence comes from uncultured Paludibacter sp., assembly GCA_964396515.1. Taxonomy (GTDB): domain Bacteria; phylum Bacteroidota; class Bacteroidia; order Bacteroidales; family Paludibacteraceae; genus Paludibacter. The sequence goes on along the minus strand of CAYNGF010000060.1, from coordinate 13,728 downwards.
ATAGCACGTTACTGTCAGAAGGACGTAATTGCGACTGCTTTGGTATTTATGAGCATTAACGGTTTTCAACATTTTAAAACTGAAAATATTGAATACGTTTAGCACTTCATGAAGCATCATAAGATTACAGGAAATACATTATTACCACTGGTTTTGAGTATCGTTGTGTTAACATCGTGCGATGAACAGATAACAAAAAATATTGTCAATATAAAGTTCTCGACGGACACAATTCAAAATAAAAATTCAGACTCATTACGTGTTGGAACAGTGTATGGTTCTACCTCCTATTTTGTATTTCAGGATGAACCATTGGGTTATCAGTATGAAATGGCACAGAATTTTGGAAGATTTGCCGGGAAACCCGTTAAAATAATTGTCGCAAAATCGGAATATGAATTATTAAATCTGCTTGAAAAGAAAGAAATTGATATCGCTGCATACGATTTTTTTGAATCACTCGAGTTAAAATCGAAATACCGATTTGTTTTTACTCAAAACGATAATGAACTTGTTCTTGTACAAAACATCGGCGTACGCAATGTTTCGGAAGTTATCGAACTGAGTGGAAAATCAGTTCATGTAGTAAAAAACAGCATTTATCATAAAGCAATTGAAAAACTAAACGAAGAAACGGGAGGTAATATCATTATCACTGCAGTAAACGACACCTTAAATACCGATGCATTATTGCAAATGTTGGCTGATAAAAAAATTGAATTCACCATAACCAACAGCAAATCGGCAAAATTATATAAAAGGCATTACAAACTTATGGATATGAATGTTCCATTGAGTTTTAAAAGAAATACCGGTTGGTTATTACAAAAAAATGACAGCACACTCGCACAACAAATAGATGAATGGTGGAATCAGCTTCAAACACGCAAAACAGAATCGGTGCTTTATGTAAAATATTGGGAAAGAAGTCCATATTTTGCCTCCCGAAAATTAGTAATTGGAAAAGGAGCCATTTCGCCTTGGGACGAATATTTCCGCAAATATGCACCTGAAATTAACTGGGACTGGCGCTTGCTGGCAGCCGTTGCTTTCAACGAATCGGGTTTCGACCCTGACGAAGTTTCCTGGGCAGGAGCCTCAGGCATTATGCAACTTATGCCACGTACTGCCGCTAATTTTGGACTAAACAGGTCGAACATACTTCATCCTGAAAAAAACATAGAAGCCGGCGTTCAGTATATAAAAAGTTTGAACCTTGCTTTTCGGAAAATTACTGACCGCAAAGAACGTATCAAGTTTATCCTTGCTTCGTACAATTCAGGGCCTGCGCATATTTTCGATGCCATGAAACTCGCTGAAAAATACGGTAAAAACCCCCATATATGGTTTGATAATGTAGATATTTTTTTACTCAAAAAAAGCGAACCTGAATTTTATAATGATCCGGTTGTAAAACAAGGCAAATTCAGAGGTCGCGAAACTGTAGCTTATGTAATAAATACCCTCGAAACCTATGAGAAATATCTGAAAAAAAATCTGTAAATTTCTCCTTTAAAAGTTTTAGTATGAAAGACTGGCTAAGTGAAAGTGTGATTTTTTTATCCTTAACAAGCCCATAACAATTATTGATTATTTTTGCAATAAATATCATACGATTAAAGAAATTCTTTTCTAAACTTTCGGTAGATATATTCTATTTCAAAAATTAACAAACAAAAAAATTTATGACAGCATTAGTGTTGGGTGCCACAGGTATGACCGGTAAAGAATTGGTAAAACAATTGCTCAATGATGACAATTTTTCACAAGTAGTTCTTTTCGTCAGACGTACTAGCGGCGAAAGTCATCCTAAATTAACAGAACATATTGTAAACTTTGATATGGCACATCAATGGCAACATTTGGTTAAAGGTGATGTGCTTTTTTCATGCATGGGTACAACCCTTCGTAAAGCCGGAAGTAAAGCTGCTCAGTTTAAAATTGATTATCATTATCAGTACGAAACGGCAAAAGCTGCTGCTGCCAATGGTGTAAAGAAATACGTATTGATTTCTGCAGCAGGCGCTTCCACTAAGTCATCATTTTTTTATTCGCGTATGAAAGGAGAACTGGACGAAGCAGTTCAAAAGTTAAAATTTAAATCAGTAACAATTTTACGACCAGGGCAACTTTACGGTAACAGGGAAGAAAATCGCAAAGCAGAACTTTTTGCTGTAAAAATTATGTTTGCATTGAACAGGTTGGGTATTCTGAAAAAATACAGACCCTTACATACAAATTCATTGGCTAAAGCCATGATCAACGCTTCGAAAAAAGAAGGCAACATGATTTATACAATGCATCAGGTGCACGAACTTGCGTACGAAAAATCATAATGCTTTATTTTAACTATTTTGCTGTAGCAAAAACTTTTTAAACTACATATTGTTCCAAAAACAGATAGCAATTACTACTTGAGAAGGTATTTTCAAACTCAGAACCCATGAAATTAAAAATCGTCCTTTTTACCGTTTCCCTGGTATTTTTTCAAACTATATTTTCTCAAAACCATACAGTTAGCGGTTATATAACCGATGCGGCTTCGGGTGAAACACTTATCAGTGGTTCTGTTTACGATGGCATATCACGTAAAGGTACCGTGACTAACGTTTACGGATTTTATTCGCTCACTTTACCATCCGGCGAAGTTGAAATCAATTATTCATATGTAGGATTTACATCCCAAAAACGCTCATTTAAGTTACGAAGAGATACAATTATCAATATAAAACTGAACGAGTCGATAGAATTACAGGAAGTTACCATAACCGGTTCGCATCGCGAAATTGGCGTGAAAGGTTCACAAATGAGTGCAATTGATGTTCCTGTAAACCTCATTAAATCAGTCCCAACACTGTTTGGAGAAGCCGATGTTATCAAGGCATTACAGTTATTACCCGGCGTACAGGCTGGAGTGGAAGGTTCTGCAGGTTTCTATGTGCGAGGCGGCGGGCCCGATGAAAATCTTTTTCTGCTCGATGGAGTGCCCGTTTACAATGTAAATCATATGGGCGGATTCTTTTCGGTTTTCAATCCCGATGCGGTGAAAAACGTTACACTTTATAAAGGCAGTTTTCCTGCAAGATTCGGCAGCCGATTATCGTCGGTAGTGGATATCCGCATGAACGATGGGAACAACAAAGCCATACATGGGAATTTCAGCATAGGACTTATTTCTTCGAAATTTAATGTAGAAGGACCGCTGTTCAGTGAAAACACTACTTTCAATATTTCTGCGCGTCGTACTTATTTGGATGCTTTAGTTCAACCTCTTATTAAAATAGCTACTACACTTGAAAATAATAATTCTGAAAATACCGACAATAATGCAAGCGCAGGATACTATTTTTACGATTTCAATGCCAAAATCAGTCACAAATTTTCCGACAAAGACCGTCTTTATCTGAGTGCATATTTTGGCGACGATGTAATATATGCCGATTTACGCCAAAGATATCGTGATTTAACCAATATCAAAGAAGAAAGCCGCATTAAAGTGGATTGGGACTGGGGAAATATTATTACCGCGTTGAGGTGGAATCATATTATCAACAACAAATTATTTATGAACACCACCGCTACTTATACCCGCTATCGATTTAATATGGATGTAGGAACCATTTATAATCAAACAACCAAAAATCCGCCATCAAAAATATATATGAATACTACACTTGGATATCGCTCAGGTATTCAGGATTATGCATTGAAGGCAGACTTCGACTACAATCCTAACCCGAACCACGATATTAAGTTTGGCGCCGTTTATACTAATCACAGTTTCAGACCCGGTGTACGTACTTTTCAAACCAAACTGCAAAACGACAGTTCTGTGCAAAAAATGGATACTGTTATCGGCAATCAAAATGTACTTTCGCACGAAACGGCTGTTTATTTCGAAGATAATATTAATGTTAACGATTATCTGAAAATAAATGCAGGCTTACATTATTCCACTTTTTTTGTTCAACAATCGTTTTATCAATCGTTGCAACCTCGCCTGAGTGTACGTTTACTTATTTCTGATAAACTTTCGGCCAAAGCCGGTTATGCTGCCATGAATCAGTATATTCATTTGCTTTCGAACAATACTATAAGTCTGCCTACCGACCTTTGGGTGCCGGTTACAAAACGTATTGAACCAATGCGATCGCATCAAGTCGCTGCCGGACTTTTTTACAATTTCATGAATATCTTTGATTTATCGGTTGAAGCTTATTACAAAACCATGCATAACTTGATTGAATATAAAGATGGCGCTACTTTTCTGGGTTCGAATACCGGTTGGGAGGATAAAGTGAGCATGGGCGAAGGTTGGGCTTACGGACTCGAATTTTTAGCTCAAAAATCGATTGGGAAAACTACCGGATGGATTGGATATACTTGGGCAAAATCTGAGAGACTGTTTAATCGTCCCGGCCAGGAACTAAACAACGGTTTGGTTTTTCCGGCTAAATACGACCGTCGGCACGATGTAAGCATTGTAGTGGCACATAAATTCAGCGAACGAATTGATATATCAGGTACATGGGTGTACAGTACGGGTAATGCTGCCACACTTGGTTTGCAAAATTATTATCAATATCCATTGCCGGGCGATATGTATGGTTATAACGATTACAATTACATGCCATCAGTTCCCTACATCGATAAACGCAACAATTACCGTTATCCCGATTATCATCGTCTCGATTTGGGTATTAATTTCAACAAAAAGAAAAAATACGGCATTCGCACGTGGAATATTAGTATTTACAATGTTTATAATCAAATGAATCCGTTTCTTATTTATACAAAATATAAATACGAATACGACCCAAACAATCCGGATAATTATACATACAGGAAAACGCTTACGAAGCTTACATTATTCCCCATTATACCATCGATTAGTTATTCTTATAAATTCTGAAGACGATGAAAACCAACTATATACACTCAATAACAATTGCACTTTTCGCAATGCTTTTTACTTCCTGCGAAACCGAAATTGAATTTAACGGCTACGAAACGAATCCTTTACTTGTCGTTAATAGTTTTATCACACCCGATTCAGTGATAAAGGTAAACGTAACGAAAAGCAAATTCTTTCTGGAAGAAAACTATACTTACGAATTGATAAACAATGCTGAAGTACTACTTTGGGTAAACGGAATTCAAAAAGAAAAACTTACTTTTATCGAAAAGGGAAATTACACTGCAAAATACAAACCCAAAGCCGGCGACGAAATTAAAATAACTGCAAGCACACCTCAGTTCAGTATGGTGGAAGGTACGGTAACGTTGCCACTACCTGTTACGATAAATTCACTTGATACTACAGTTAAGAAACTTGAATCGACTCCCATGTTGAATTATACCGTCGATCAGTTTGGGAAAGAACATTTAGACACTATAGGTATGTTCCTAAACAATCAGATGAATTTCAAACTCAACTTTACAGATCCGGCAGGTGAAAACTACTATCGCCTTGTAGTTAAACAACGAAAATATTTTGCTGACAGCAGCTATATCGATTCTCCTTTTTTTATTAATTCGAACGATCTTGTTTTTGGAACTACCGACGAAACGAATATATTTGATGAAAGCAACTTCAACTATTATTTTGAGTTCTCAGACGAAATTTTTAACGGAAAAAGTTATGGACTGACTTTTTTCTTTAATTACACATTGTACGATTATTTCGAACCGCAATTCCCACCAAAAGTTGACAAACCCGGAGGTTATGTACCCTATGAAAACAGCGAACTTATTATCGACTTGCAAAGTATTTCAAAATCATATTATTTTTACGTTAAAACGCTGAAAGCAAATTCAAGTGTGAGTGAGTTCTTTTCTGAACCGGTACAAATTCATACCAATGTAAAAGGAGGAATCGGAATTATAGGCGGTTACACCCAATCGGTTTATAAAATGAAAATCCCTGCTTATCTTGAAAATGTAATGTATTAACTTACGGAATGTAAGTTAAACACCAAATAATAACAACTTATTATCTTTATTTTGAGATATTGGTGTATATTTTACACCTTTTTTGCTTCAATAAATTACAGTATTTCATTTCTATAAAAACCTGATATACTGTTTTTTATATATATTATTAAATTTTTTACTCATAAATATTCGGTTTTATATTTCAGATTGAAATTAAAAATGTATTTTTACACCGGTTTTCAAAAAAAACAGTAAAAAAACGCTGTAATTACTATAAAGTTTTACAGTGTTGTATAAAACTTCTGTAATGCAAATCGTAAAAAAATATCAAATCTGAACAATCAAAAAAAACTGAAAAACATGAAAATCGGAGTTCCAAAAGAAATTAAAAACAACGAAAATCGAATAGCATTAACTCCTTCGGGGGCACAAATCTTGGTGAAACAGGGTCATACAGTGTTTATCGAAAACAATGGAGGAGTAAACAGCGGATTTACAAACGAGCAGTATATTAATGCCGGCGCCCAAATTATCGAAACTGCAAAAGAAATTTTCGACACTGCCGAAATGATTATGAAAGTGAAAGAACCCATAGCTCAAGAATATGATCTGATTCGGCCTGATCAGTTGGTTTTCACTTATTTTCATTTTGCATCGGACGAAACGCTCACACGTGCCATGATGAAAACCGGAGCCGTTTGTCTGGCATACGAAACAGTTGAATTAAACAATACATTACCGTTACTCATTCCCATGTCGGAAGTAGCCGGAAGAATGTCGGTACAGGAAGGCGCAAAATATCTTGAAAAGCCCAAAGGCGGAAAAGGAATTTTGCTCGGCGGCGTGCCGGGTGTGAAACCTGCCAATGTACTGGTACTTGGTGGCGGAATTGTAGGCACACAAGCCGCTCTGATGGCAGCCGGACTGGGTGCACATGTAACTATAATGGACATTTCGCTTCCGCGCCTTCGTTACCTGAGCGAAATTATGCCTGCCAATGTGGATACCATGATGTCGTCGCAGTACAATATTGCTGATATGTTACCACTTACCGATTTGGTTATTGGCGCCGTGTTGATTCCCGGAGCCAAAGCACCGCATTTGATTACTCGTGAAATGCTGAAAACCATGCAACCGGGTTCGGTTCTGGTAGATGTGGCTATTGACCAGGGTGGTTGCTTTGAAACTTCGGTTCCAACCACACATGCAGCACCGGTTTATCAGGTAGATGGCATACAGCATTATTGCGTAGCCAATATACCCGGAGCTGTGCCGTTTACTTCTACACTGGCACTTACAAACGCTACATTGCCATACGCTGTAAAATTAGCGAATCTCGGTTGGGAAAAAGCCTGCGAGAAATACGAAGACCTGCGCAAAGGACTGAACATTGTAAAAGGGAAAGTGGTTTGCGAAGCCGTAGCCGAAACTTTTGGTTTGTAATACAAAATCAAATTTTTAAAAATCCTTCTGAGAAAAATAATTCCGGAGGGATTTTTTATTTTCGGTAAATCCACTCTTCTTTCTGGTATTTAGTTGCTGCAATTTTTTCGATCTCTTCCATTTCTTCCATGCTTAATATTTCTATCTTCACCTGAAAATAATCCGCCATTGATTGAACAAGTTGATTGAAAAAAATTTCTTTTTCTTCAGCCTTAAAAACGTTTTCAGTTAGATATGTTTTTATGTTTTTTACCGGACTTGGCACCGATGCAATGCCTTTCACCTGTAAAATTTTCTCCTTCACTGTCAATACTTTTTGGAGCACATCAATTTGCGCATCGTATAGCAAAGTACCATGAAACAAAATACGATTTCGGGCAATATGTGAAGCGGTGCCGGAAATTTTAGAACCGTCGGGCAACCATAAATCTTTACGCTTACCAACCTGTGCCGGGATACCGAATTTAGCCAATACTTCGACTATAGGCTTAAGAAAATCAGTATCCATCGCAGCTTTTTCAGCATTTTTATCCGTAATAAAACAATAATTCAGATTGCCGGCATCGTGAAAAACAGTTCCTCCTCCCGACATACGACGGGCAATTTCAACTTTATTTGTTTTACAAAATGATACATTTACCTCATTTGCCAACACCTGATTTGCTCCTACGATAACCGAAGGATTATTTACATAAAATAATAAAAAATCGCCCTTGCACCGGGAAAATAGATACTCCTCAGTAGCAAGATTGAAATAAGGCGAATGACTGTGCGACCAAACAATTCTCATTCTCTAAGCAACTTTAAACGATATAAGACAGGAAGACCCAACTGAAATTTATCAAACGAAAGTACAAAATAAATTTTACCCAAATGTTGTAAACATAAAAAAATTACTAAATTTGAGGATCAATACAAAGCTTAAATAAGCTGTGTACTTAGTACATGTTAAATAATGCATTTATAATATTTATTTTCAAATAATTCAACTTTCGCATGTATTTAATCGCTTGAATTACTGATTATTGCTAAATGCTGCAAATTGAATAACAGATGGTTCTACAAATGTATGATTTCCAAATTTTCGATGTTTTACCTCACCCCCGGCCCCTTTTTGAACCTCTATCCCCCTTTTCCGATGTTTCGGAACGAGCTGGGTACTTTCTCCAATGGAGAAAGAAAAAGGAATAATGATTATGAGAGGGGAACGGTTCACCGCAAGTAGAAAATTTATTGCACATATTTATGTATTTTAAATTCAATTACTTATACTTTCGAAAGTTAAATCAAATAATTATAACGCTTGAAACCAAAACGGCAAATTGCGGAAAAATTATATAAGAAATTGAGTATATTTGGGTGTTAGGCGCAAGCTGTAAAAACGACAACGACAGTGATTAATTTGCTGCATAAAGACAAGAAAGAATATGGAAATCCACCGCACATTCAGGCATCCCGATTTTTATCGGGAGCTACCCCACGCACTGGCGACCGCTTCGCAGCCAAAAAGCCTGTCTCGATTTATCGGGAAGCCTTCATTTTGACTTTGCACCATTGAAAGACAGTGACTTATTTGAATAATTGGTATTGAGAATTTAAAACTAAATTTGTGATTTTATATAGAACAAAATTGTAATGTCAAAAGAAGCTAAAGCAAGAATAAAAATCAATAAACTGCTTGAAGAAGCGGGATGGCGTTTCTTTGACTCTAAAGAAGGCAAAGCCAATATTGTACTTGAGAATAAAACCAAATTAACTCAAACCGAATTAGATGAATTCGGTGAAGATTTTGAGAAGACAAAAAATGGCTTCATTGACTATCTGCTACTTGACGACAAAGGTTTTCCTTTTATTGTTTTAGAAGCAAAGAAAGAAGAAATAAATCCACTTTTTGCTAAGGAACAAGCCAGAAAATATGCACAAGCTCAAAACTGTAGATTCGTAATTCTTTCAAATGGTAATTTGCATTACTTCTGGGATTTACAGAGAGGAAATCCAAATATTATTGCTACATTTCCAAAACCTGAGACTGTTATCGGATATACGGAATTTAAGCCAAATGCCGAAGCATTAATAACTGAAACCGTAAAAGAAGATTACATTGTAAAAACTCAAAAACCAGACTACGCCAGCGACCCAAGATATATTGACGAATCGCAACGCAGTGCATTTATTGAAGAAAACAAATTAAGGTTTTTGCGCAAGTATCAGGTTAGAGCCATAGAACGGATACAGGAAGAAGTAAAAGCAGGTAAAGACCGTTTCTTGTTCGAAATGGCGACAGGTACAGGTAAAACTTTAACGTCTGCTGCTGTAATAAAACTATTTCTGAGGACAGGTAATGCAAGACGGGTTTTGTTTTTGGTTGACCGTTTAGAGTTGGAAGACCAAGCCGATAAAGCATTTAAAGAATATCTGAGGACTGATTATAAATGCTGTATTTACAAAGAAAACAGGGATGACTGGCGGCAAGCTGAAATTGTTGTTTCGACAGTTCAATCGTTTCTTTTCAAAAACAAATACAAAAGAATTTTTTCTCCAACTGATTTTGACCTCGTAATTTCTGATGAAGCACACAGAAGTATTGGAGGTAACAGCAGAGCTGTTTTTGAATATTTTATTGGCTACAAGTTAGGATTAACTGCCACTCCAAAAGATTACTTAAAGAAAATAAATGCCGGAGAATTAAGCGAAAAAGACCCGCGAGAATTAGAAAGGAGAATGCTTCTAGACACTTACACAACCTTTGGTTGTGAAGAGGGCAAGCCAACTTTTCAATATAGTCTGTTACATGGCGTTAAAGATGGATTTCTTGTAAATCCTTGTGTTGTGGATGCACGAACAGAAATAACCACGCAACTTTTAAGCGATGAGGGTTACACCGTTGAAATAACGGACGATACTGGAGAAGAAACTTCAACCACTTTTTCGCAACGTGATTTTGAAAAGAAATTGTTTTCCGAAAATACCAACCGTATTTTTTGCAAAACATTTTTAGAGAACGCATATAAAGACCCCATTTCCGGAGAAATTGGTAAATCAATCGTATTCTGTGTAAGTCAAAACCATGCTGCTAAAATCACACAAATTCTAAATGAATTTGCCGACAAGATGTTTCCGGGCAAATATCAATCTGATTTTGCCATGCAAGTTACTTCGTGGATTCCGGATGCACAGCAATTAACGATAAACTTTACCAATAATCGTTTAGGTGGCAAAGGCAACTTTCACGATTTATACCAGACAAGCAAAACCCGTGTATGCGTTACAGTGGGCATGATGACAACCGGTTATGATTGCCCCGATATTTTGAATGTTTGTTTGATGCGACCAATTTTCTCACCAACCGACTTTATTCAAATCAAAGGTAGAGGAACAAGGAAATTCAATTTTGCGAATAAAGAGGTTTTAAAGGATAAAAGTTTAATTGAGAACATACCGGAAGAAAACTTGCAAAAATCGAGATTTAAACTTTTTGATTTCTTTGCAAACTGTGAGTTTTTTGAAGAAAAATTCAATTACGATGAAGTATTAAAGTTACCTCCAAAAGGTTCTTCAACCGAAGGCGGAGGTGGTGTCGGTTATGTTGTTAATGAATACGACAGCACAAGACACGACCCTTTAAAAACCTTTACAGTCAACGACATTGGGCTTGAAGGAATGAAGATTGACCGAATGTATTTTGAGAAATTTGAGGATAAAGTAAAAGAAGATGAAAATATTAAAGAATTAGTTCTGCAAAAAGATTTTGATGCAATAGAACAATACATTATCAGTCAAATTTTTGATAAACCGGAGGAGTATTACAACATAAGCAAACTGCGAAATGCTATAAAAATTGACAGGCGTTTATCATTGCGGGAAATCATTGAAAAAATCTTTGGCTTTATTCCATATTTTAAATCGAAGGACGAACTGCTTGACGAGGAATTTGAAAAATTTGATAGCCGTTATTTACCCCCTGAGGAATACTTCACTTTCGCAAGGGATTATTTTAAAAGTTACATTACCGACTCTGAGTTCAGAGATATAATTGAAAATAAAAAATATGCATTATTAAACACCAACCCGAATGGTGATGTATTCAGAAAGTTGCCGCCAGAATTGCGTTTTGCGATACCTGAGTACATAAAAGATAATGTATCATTGAATAAATTTGTTGCATAAAATTATGGCCAATACCTATTCGCAAATCAATATCCATTGTGTTTTTGCTGTAAAAGGCAGAGAAAATATCATTGCAAAAAATTTCAGAGATGAATTACACCGTTACATGTCGGGGATTTTGAGAAATGATGGTGTTTTTCCATTAGCAGTGGGTGGCTGGAAAGACCATGTGCATGTGTTTTTTGAATTGAAGCCTGATTTGAAAATATCTGATTTAATGCGAATGCTGAAAGCTACTTCTTCAAAATGGATAAATGATAATCGTTTGGTTTTGGGAAAATTTCAATGGCAGGAAGGGTATGGAGCTTTTTCATATTCCCGGTCGCAGAGGGATAATGTGATAAATTATATTATGACACAGGAGGAACACCATAAAGAAAAAACATTTAGGGAAGAATATTTGGATTTGTTGAAAAAGTTTGAAGTGGAGTATAAGGAGGAATATGTTTTTGAATTTTATGAATAAAAAGGTCGCTCCTACGGAGCTTAGTTTTTACTGTATGCCCTCATTCAACCATAAGTCCGCTCCTCTGGAGCTTGGCACAAGAACACAATGCCGTAGGCATGAGCTTTTGGTAAAAGAGCAAAACAAAATCGAAATCAAGTCCCGTAGGGACGACCCTTTGGTAACAAAAGATGAAAAAGCAGTTAAAAAGTCCCGTAGGGACGAACATTTTCTATACAAACAAGATGTAAAGGTCGCTCCTACGGAGCTTAGTTCTTGCTGTATACCCTTGTTCAACCATAAGTACGCTCCTCTGGAGCTTAGCACAAGAATACAATGCCGTAGGCATGAACTTTTGGTAAAAGAGCAAAACAAAATCGAAATCAAGTCCCGTAGGGACGACCTTTTACTACACATACAAGATGAAAAGGTCGCTCCTACGGAGCTTAGTTCTTGCTGTATACCCTTGTTCAACCATAAGTTCGCTCCTCTGGAGCTTCTCAAGTCCCGTAGGGACGACCATATGGTAACAACGCATAACAGCATACCGCATAAGTCCCGTAGGGACGCACTTTTATTGCATTTTGAGGATAAAAGTCCGCTCCTACAGAGCTTAGTTTTTACTGTATGCCCTCATTCAACCATAAGTCCGCTCCTACGGAGCTTCAAAAGTCCCAGAGGGACGCTCTTTTGGTAAAAAAACAAGTAAAATCGAAATCAAGTCCCGAAGGGACGGCCTTATAAAAACAGAGAGAAAAAGTTTATGTTAGACCAGGAAACAAAACGCAGGATTGATACTGCAAGAGATATTTTAGTAGGAAAACTGCCAAACCCACAAAGTCAGGTGGAGCAAATTACCATTGCCATGATATACAAATTCATGGACGATATGGATAAAGAAGCAATGGAATTTGGCGGAGAAGCTACATTCTTTACAGGCGATTACGAAAAATACAGTTGGACAAAAATATTCGACCCCAAATTGGGCGGTTATGAAATGTTGGCACTTTATGGAGAAGCCATTGTAAAACTCAACCAAAATCCTAACATACCGCAGCTTTTCAGAGATATTTTCAAAAACGCATACCTGCCTTACAGAGACCCGGAGACCCTGAAAATGTTTTTGAAGGTTATCAATGAGTTTCATTACGACCATAGCGAAAAACTGGGCGATGCTTTTGAATATCTTTTATCGGTTCTGGGCAGTCAGGGCGATGCAGGGCAATTCCGTACGCCACGCCATATTATTGATTTTATGGTTGCCATTATGCAGCCCAAAAAAGACGAAAGCATTTGCGACCCTGCCTGTGGCACTGCCGGCTTTTTAATTTCTTCGTACAAACACATTCTGAACGAAAACACAAAGAAGAACAAAGGCGATTTGCTTACGCCCGATGAACGGAAAAAGCTAATCAACAACTTTGTTGGGTACGATATTTCTTCCGAAATGGTACGTTTGAGTCTGGTAAATATGTATCTGCATGGTTTTACCACACCAAAAATTTACGAATACGATACCCTGACCAGCACCGATCGTTGGGGCGATACGTTTGACATTATCATGGCGAATCCGCCATTTATGACACCAAAAGGAGGTATCCGCCCGCACAAAAAATTTGCCATGCAAGCAAACCGCAGCGAGGTATTGTTTGTGGACTACATAATGGAACATATTAACCCGACTACCGGACGTGCAGCCGTGATTGTTCCCGAAGGTATTATTTTTCAAAGTGCCACGG
>CAYNGF010000059.1:0-21170 GCA_964396515.1 uncultured Paludibacter sp. | reverse complement strand
CGAGATTTTTGGCAAGCATACAGGCAGTCATATTAACACTTTCGTAAGGAGTTACAGCAATAAACAAATCTGCATGGGACACACCGGTTTCGGAGAGATCATTAATTGAAGTTGGCAAACCCGTAAATGTCAGTAAATCGTAGTTCGATTCCAGATTTTTCAACTTTTCAGGGTCTTCATCGAGAAGCGTTATATCAAAATTTTCTCTCGAGAGTAATTTTGCAAGATGTGTGCCTACTTCGCCGGCACCGGCAATTACAATTTTCATTTTAACACAAAATAAACGCCAAATCTTTTATTATTTCAGTTCCTTAATCCTTTGGTTGTGCTTCTGATTTCTGAACCGTTTCCATATCGCTCAAATAAATGTTGAGTGAGTTGGCCGAAATTTTAATTTCAATCATTGTAAGTGTTAATGAAATTATAAGCAAGAGAAGTGCCAAACCAAACACATAAACCGAAATTTTTTGCCAGCCAATATAAATCAGAAACATCGTTGCCACACAAAGTAACAAGCTTGCAACACCGGCTAATTGCATATTACGCGTAAGATATAATCTTTTTCGTAAATTTACAATTTGTGCGTGTGTTAATGCCGATTGATCAATCATGTACTTATCTTTGAGTGTACGAACAAGTTGTGCGTATGATAAAAACCTATTGGTATATGCAAGCAAAAGCAGCGAAATGGCTGAAAAAAGGAAAGTAGGTGTAATGAGCGTTAGTTCTTCCATACCTTAAGTAACAAAAATATTTCAAATAATTCCGGGCTGCAAATATAGATATAATTTTCTGCTTCTGAATTTTTTTCTTTACTTTTCATTGCTTTTTGCTTAATCGCAAAGGGTGTAAAGGTCGCCGCGCGGATTTACCAGCATCAAAGGTATTCCCGATTTTTTAATCAAATGCATTTCTTTTGGCCCAAAAATTATATCGTCCAAACCATAATCGCGTGAAGCTGAAACAATTATCAAACCGGCATTTGTCTGTTCTGCCAATGTTAATGCTTCACTGTTAACTTTAAAGCTGTCTTTTCGGGCACGTATTGTTTCCCAACTGAAATTGAATTTGCTGAATAGTTCAGTCATTTTCGATATTGTGGTTGCAGCTTTCGATCCATAATCGGCAGACTGAAGCAATATTATATGAGCGTTACAAAACCTACCAAAAGCCGTAGCAAACTGTGTTTTTTCAATTTCTTCTTCGAGAAAACTTACGGGAACAATAACTTTGTTTAAATTGATGAATTTATATTCATTACTGAAAAGGATGTAAGGAATACGGAGTTGGCGACAATTATTAAGAATATTTTGAATTTCAGAACGTTTTTTTTTCTTTAATTGTACGAATAAAAACAACGCTTCATGTTGTTCACAAATATCTGAAATAGACTCTGAATTGTTTCTAACAACATTTATTTCTTCAGGTTTTACAGTTATTTCATTTAGTATCTCCCCTGCTTTTTCTATCTGGTCATTATCGTCTGTATGAATGCAAACAGTAAATTTTTTATCGAGTTTTGTTGCAAGCATTGCAGCGCTCGAAATCATATTAAAGGAATGAGAAATATTATCAGACAACGCAAGAATCATAGGATATTATTAGTAAAAATATTTTGCTGCAATATGTTTTAGAAAGTCCACAGGTGAAAAAATTATCATTCTTGGTCCTGCAAAACGCATAACTTCTCTTATTTTTTCACGATTTATTTTATTGTAGCAATGCGTTTTACAATCCTGACATTCAGGTTTATCTTCGCCGTAAGGGCAGTTATGCAAGCGTTTGGTGGAATAATTGAGCAATTCGGTACAATCAACACATAAATTCTCTATACAATTGTGCTTCAAACGGCAATATAACCGAATCATTTTTGTAACCGTTTGTACCTGATAGTCGATTTTGTTCACTCCTGATTTCGAAATGTAAATATTCTCTGTTTTTTATTTTATCCTGAGCAACTGTTCGATTTTTGGCTTAAAAGAGATGTTTTCAGAAAAACCTCCGAATAGTTCAGCACCAGGTCCAAAAGCAAATACAGCTACAGGTACACCTGAATGATTTTTGGTTGAAAAACTTGCAATGGATTGCTTGCTTTTTATGTTGCCATTGGTTAAAGTCATTCCACCGGTTTCGTGGTCGGCAGTAACAATTACAAGTGTGTTACCATCCTTGGCTGCAAAATCGAGCGCTGAACCTACTGCCTTATCAAAATCTAACGTTTCAGCAATTATTCTTTCAGCATCATTGTCGTGTGCAGCCCAGTCTATTTGAGAGCCTTCAACCATTAGGAAAAAGCCTTTCTTATTATTTTTCAGGATGTTAATAGCTGTAGAAGTTGCATCAGGAAGCATATTTCCACGTTCAGGCATTGGAGGGTTGTGTTCCTCGTAAACCAAAGCTGCAAGTTTTCCTGAAGTTATATTTTTTAAATCATTCAAGTTTGTAATGACCTTATAATTTTTAGCCTCAAGTTCATTTAATAAATTTCTGCCGTCAGCTCGTTCAGCAAAATTTTTTCTTCCGCCTCCAATTATCACATCCACATCCGTTTTTAAATAATCTGCGGCAATTTCTTCGTACATATTCCGATTTGGTTGGTTAGCAATATAAGCAGCAGGAGTAGCATGAGTTAAATTACATGCAACAACTATGCCGGTTGCTAATCCGTTTCGTTCTGCCACTTTAAGGATTGATTCAGCTTCAGTTGAATCGGGTTTTAATCCAATCATGTAATTGTTGGTTTTAATACCGCAAGCAAGTGCTGTACCTCCCGCTCCTGAGTCAGTAGTGTAGTTGTTAGCTGAATATGTCTTTACTAAACCTCCTACAGGCATACGTTCAAGGTTCAATTGATTACCGTTTGCAATCATGGCTGCATAAATGTGAGGAATACCCATACCATCGCCAATCATGAAAATCACATTTTTTGGTTTTTTTGCATCAACAAAAAGAATGTTGAGAAATAGAAGACTGATAATGAGAAATATATTAAGTTGTTTCATAACTTTAAAAGTATTTTAAACACCTTTTGAAACCAAATTTTTATTGCATTCTTTAGGCGTAATTTTTATGTATTAATTGATATTATTTAGATAATTCGTTTGATATTCCTTTTAGTTCTTGTCTTATTCGTTTTAAACGCTCAACAAGCTGTTGTTGTTTAGCTACAGTATCTTTTTTTTGACCTAAACGGCGTTTCGCTCCATCAAGGGTAAGTTTTTGTTCATTTACAAGAAATGCAATCTGTTTTATTGTTTCAATATCTTCTTTAGTATAAAAACGTGTTCCTTTGTCGTTTCGTTTTGGATTCAGATTTTTAAATTCTTTTTCCCAAAAACGCAAATTCGATTGACTTAAACCGGTCAAATTTGAAACTTCAGAAATTGAATAGTACATTTTTTCCATTTCAATTTTATTTAAAAAAAGTTTATTTCAAGATTTTCAATTTTTTTCCGGCCTGAATTTTTGATCCACGGATGTTATTCCACGATTTTAGTTTACTAACCGATACACCATAGCGGGCTGCAATCTGACTTAGCGTTTGTCCTCTTCGTACTGTATGATATGTAATTCTGTGAGAACTGCCGGACCCTCCCGGGGTAACCGGAGTTTGTACAATTTCAACTTCACTTCTGCGTGTATTTATAAGTGAATCTGCTTTATACGAAGTAACTTCAGCATACTTTTCAATAAAATTATTGGCAGATGCTAAAGGTAAGCATAAAGCATAGGGTTTAATATCTCCGGGAATAAAATTTTTCCGATACTGAGGATTAAGCAACCTGATTTCGTCCACTGGGATATTCAAAACAGAAGAAATTTGTTCAAAATGAATACGTTCATGCACCATTATTGTATCGGTTAAAGCCGGCATTTTTACTTTTGCTTTGCATATTTTATGCTGATTGGCATAAAACATAGAGTAGTTTGCGGCAATAAAAATTGGAACATAGCCTCTTGTTTCAGCCGGAAGATATGGATAAATTGCCCAATAGTCGCGTTTACCGCCTGAACGTCTGATAGCTTTATTAACATTTCCCGGTCCGCAGTTGTAAGCGGCAATTACCATATGCCAATCACCGTAAATCGAAAAAAGATCTTTCAGAAAACGTGCTGCAGCATGCGTTGATTTTATCGGATCGAGACGTTCGTCCACTAAGCTGTTAATTTCGAGACCATACATTTTGCCTGTTCCGACCATGAATTGCCATAAACCTGCTGCACCCATTCGCGATAATGCTGTAGTATTAAGTGCAGATTCAATAACCGGAAGATATTTAAGCTCAAGGGGAAGATTATTTGCGCTTAATATTTGTTCGAAAATAGGAAAATAATAATCGCTCATGCCAAGCATATATTCCAATTGACGACGTTTACGAACGGTGTATAATTCAATAAACGATTTTACAAAGTTGTTAAATGGCATTTCCATAATGCAGGGCATTTTTGAAAGTCTTACTTTGTAAACAGAATCAGTAATAACTTCGTTGAATTCTTCTGTTACACAATCCGAATCGTCAGCATATTGAACAAACCATGTATGCAGCAAGTTATCAAGCGTATTATCGTAATCATAAGGAACCGAAACAGTAGAATCAGGTAAAATTGACTCCTGGCTGAGTGGATTCTGTGGCATAACCGTTGAATTCACCTTCATGAATCCGGTCAAAAATAAAAAAGAAGGAAGTATCCAAAATCTTAATTTCATTATTCAAAATAATATCTTTTAGTTTACACTTTTTCTATTTAATTCTTAGGCTCAACTGTAATCCTGCTGATTTTCCTTTGGCATATCTGTTTTCGAAAATTGCCGGGCTTAGTTTGAGCGATAAATCTGGGCTTATGTCGAAATCGTACAACTGCGCATCAACAAATGCATCGACAAGCGTAATGGCGTAATAAGCTACAGTAACAATAACACTTAAATCGCGATTGTATCTGAATTTTTCCATCTGTGTTTTCAAAATTCCGGTGTAATTCGAAATACCACCGTAGGTGTCCACGGTATAACCTTCGGGCAAAATATCGAGGTAACTTGTGGTCGATTCGTTGGTATCAATTATGTCTCTGTAAGCATTTCTGTATGCCTGATAACGTAAAGAATTCCAAGTTATTGCATACGTACAGCCAAGAAATCCGGCGTAAACAATGGGCATTTTCCAGTACCGGCGGTTGATAAACTGCCCATATCCGGGTATAATCGCCCCCATCCATATCACGCGTTCGGGATCGGGTTTAAAATTTTCAGTGGTTAAGGTATCGTAAGTTACGGTATTTTTTTTTTGGGTATTTTTTTTTGATTGTTTTGAAAATATACTATCCTGCATTACTGCTTCATTTTCGTTTTGAGGTTGATAAGCAAGTAATGTTACTTTAAACGCAACAAGCAGTATAAATAATATTTCAAATTTTAACTTCACTTATTTTAGCAAATAAAGTTAAATCCTGTCGAGCAGTTCCATGATTCGTGTCAGTTCATCATCATTCCCGAAAGGGATAGAGATTTTTCCTTTGCCGTTCTCGTCGCAGGCAAACTGAACTTTTGTGCCAAAAACCTGGCTCAACTTTTTTTTCAGTTCATCATATTCTTTTAAGTGAGCTATGCTGTTTTTCGAACTTGTATTTTTTATTTCCTCAGGATGGAGCATTTTTCGTACCTTATTTTCTACTTCACGTACCGAAATGCCTGTTTTAAGTATTTCCTCATATAGATGTAGCTGCTGAGCCGGATCAGTTAAACCGAGTATTGCTCGTGCATGACCCATATCAATTTTTTTATCTTTAATACCCATCTGAATTTCAGCAGGAAGCCTCAGTAAGCGCAGATAATTGGCTACTGTAGTACGTTTTTTCCCAACCCTCTCGCTTAAGCGTTCCTGGGTTAGCTTGTATTCTTCCATCAAACGGTAAAAAGTAAGCGCAATTTCAATGGCGTTCAGGTCTTCACGCTGAATATTTTCGATAAGAGCCATTTCCATTACTTGCTCATCTGCTGCAGTTTTTATGTAGGCAGGTATGGTTTTCAGCCCTATCATTTTCGAAGCGCGGAGTCGTCGCTCGCCGGCAATTACCAGATAAGTGCCATCATCATTTTTTCGCAGAGTAATGGGTGAAATAACGCCCAATTCTTTTATTGATGTTGCCAGTTCTGTCAGCGCTTCTTCATCAAAATATGTACGTGGCTGATTCGGATTGGCACTTATCAGGTCAATTTCTACTTCACTTATGGATGTTGATCCTGCAGTGTCTATCGTTTCTGTATCGATAAGTGCACTTAATCCGCGCCCAAGCCCGAGTTTACTGTTTTTTGTCATTTTCGTTCTAATGCTTTATTTTTTTATTTCAGGCAGAATGTTTTGCAATGAGTTCTTTTGCCAAATCTAAATAGTTGACCGAACCTTTCGACTCTGAGTTGTATTGCAAAACAGGCATACCATGACTTGGAGCTTCGCTAAGTCTTACATTTCGTGTAATTACAGTTTCAAAAACCATTCCTTCAAAATGCCTTTTAACCTCCTCAAGTACCTGATTGGCAAGTCGAAGTCGATTGTCGTACATGGTTAGTAGAAAACCTTCAATTTCGAGTGCCGTGTTCAGTTTGCTTTTTATTATTTTGATAGTATTCAGCAATTTGCTTATACCCTCAAGGGCAAAATATTCACATTGTACCGGAATAATTACCGAGTCGGAGGCAGTGAGTGCATTTACAGTAATCAGTCCAAGCGATGGAGAACAATCGATCAATATATAGTCAAAATCGTTTTTTATGGGTGTTAAAGTGTTTCTTAACACTTTTTCGCGATTTTCGAGATTAAGCATCTCAATTTCAGCCCCTACTAAATCGATGTGTGAAGGCATAACGTAAAGATTCTCAACATCGGTTTTCAAAATAGTTTGCTGAGGTGCTATGTTTTCAATCAGACATTCGTAAATTGTATATTTTAGTGTACGTATATCAATTCCAAGCCCTGATGAAGCATTTGCCTGGGGATCGGCATCGACGAGTAAAACTTTTTTTCCAAGTGAAGCAAGCGATGCTCCAAGGTTAATGGCTGTTGTAGTTTTACCTACGCCCCCTTTCTGATTTGTAAGTGAAATAATTTTTCCCATTTTCTTTTTTATCTAATCGCTTTTTTCTGATTGTTTGACCGACAAACAAATTATTAAATGTTTTAAATTATTGATAATAAGGCGTGAAAAGATGACTAAAGTCGGCATTTTTAACAAAACACAAAGATAATAAAATTAATCAGTGATTAATAAGTATAAAACACACATAAATCAGAAATAAGTTTTTTTAAGTGAAACTATGTTGTACGTAAAATAAAACATACAATTTGGATATCTTTACATTGTACTTAATAATGATTATATTTGCACCTTTAGAGCATAAATATGAAAATAAAAATGAAACATTCTCTTAAATTTTTTTTAATACAGATAATCATAATTACAACAATATTTACTTCCCTTTTTTTTAACTTCAGAATTGATCTTACGGCCGATAAACGATTCAGTATTTCAAAACAAACAAAACAACTTTTAGCAAGAACGAACGAAAAAATTAATGCAACAATCTACCTTCATGGTGATTTAAATGCAGGTTTTACAGGTTTAAAAAAATCCACTATCGCCTTGCTCGAAGAAATGTCGGTTTACTCAAAAGGTATAACCATCAGTTATGTCGATCCAACTGAAGCCGATTCAGAACAGCAAAGAAAAAAAAACTATAATGAACTACAGGCTCTGGGATTGAAACCTTTTGTGGTTTTCGAACGTGATAAAGGTGGGAAATCTGTTAGAAAAATAATTTTTCCCTGGTTGAAACTTCGTTACGCCGACAGGGTTGTTTATGTAAATCTTTTGAAAAATATCAGAGGACTTTCAGGCGAAGAAAATCTGAATATTTCAGCTGAGAATCTTGAATTTGAAATCGCTGATGGATTGCGTCGTTTGCTTAATACAAAAGTGGAACGAATTGCGTTTATCGAAGGGCATGGTGAAGCTGATGAAGCTGAAACGTTCGATATCAGTAAAACACTTAGTCGTTATTTTCAGATTGACAGAGGTAAAATCACTAATGATGCGACAGTACTTGCAAATTACAGAGCAATTATCATTGCTGATCCGCAAATTGCGTTTACCGAAGCCGAAAAGTTTGTTATCGACCAGTATATCATGAATGGTGGCAGTGTTTTATGGTTGGTCGAAGGTGTAAAACTGAATCGAAAAGAGTTATCGGTATCTGGAATATCACCCGCAATTGCTGCCGATTTTAATCTGAGCGATATATTGTTTAAATACGGCGTGCGAATTAATCCTGTTCTTGTTCAGGATTTACTGTGTATTTCAGTTCCTGTCAATGTAGCACCCGAGGGACAAAATCCACAATTTGAACCTTTTCCATGGTATTTTTCACCTTTGTTGACGCTTAATCCGCAACATCCTATTACAAAAAATATAACTGCCGTAAAAGCCGACTTTGCTTCTGTTATTGATTTAGTTGGTGAAAACGATGCATTGCGGAAAAATGTTTTGCTTGCTACTTCAGCCAAAACTAAGCTAACGAATGTTCCAACAACAATCGATATTGCTTCTGCTAATGAATCCACAGACAAGTCTCTTTTCAATGCATCATATCTTCCTGTAGCAGTTGTAGTCGAAGGTATTTTCGAGTCGGTATTTACCAACCGCATTATGCCTGCTGAAATAATACGTTCATTTCCTTTTAAACAGAAAAGCCCTTATACACGTCAAATTTTTATTGCCGATGGCGATATCATACGAAATGAAACCACCGGAATGGCTTCAGACAGTACAACTCTGCCATTAGGCTACGATCTATATTCTGGTTTACAATATGGAAACAGCGATTTTCTGAAAAATGCTATTCTATATCTTACCGACGAAACAGGTTGGATGCAACTCCGCGCCAAAACCATGCAATTGCGTTTGCTAAACAAAGAAAATGTAAATAAAAACAGAACTATGCTTCAGATAATTAATGTGTTGCTGCCGGTATTGCTTGTTATGCTTGCGGGATTTGTTTACAATTATTTTAGAAGAAGAAGATATACCAAATAAATTTTCGTTAAATGGAAGATATTGACCTGATTACTATACTCGGACCTACAGCAACGGGCAAAACTTCTTTAGCTGTAGCGCTTGCCCAAAGGCTAAATGCTGAAATCATCAGTGCCGATTCCCGACAGGTTTATCGTGGAATGGATATAGGCACCGGAAAGGATTTGTCCGAATATTATATTAATGGACGTCAGATACCTTATCATTTAATCGACATACTCGATGCCGGCGAAAAGTATAATTTATTCGAATTTCAGCACGATTTTCATCGGGTATTTTCTGAAATTAAAAACCGAAACCGTTTGCCTGTTTTGTGTGGTGGTACAGGACTTTATATCGAAGCAGTACTCAAAGGCTATAAATTACCTGATGTACCCGAAAATCCGGAACTACGTGAAAGTTTGAAAAACAAAAGTTTAACTGAACTTACACAGATATTAAGCAGTTACGGTCCGCTTCATAATACAACCGATATTGACTCGGCACGAAGAGCTATCCGTGCCATCGAAATTGCTGCTTTTACTGCTAATCAAAGTCCTGATTACTTTGAATTTCCGCCTTTAAAGAGTATTATTTTCGGCTTGAATCCAGACAGGGATATTCGCAGACAAAAAATAACTGCCCGTCTTAAACAACGTTTAAACGAAGGCATGATAGAGGAGGTGAAAGGGCTTATCGAAAATGGTGTTCATCCGGACGACTTGATGTATTATGGTCTGGAATATAAATATGTTACACAGTTTGTACTGGGACAAATCTCCTATAATGATATGTACGAACGCCTCGAAATTGCCATTCACCAATTCGCCAAACGCCAAATGACATGGTTCAGAGGAATGGAACGACGTGGTTTTTTCATTCATTGGATTCCTTTTGAGCTTTCATTAGAAGAGAAAGTGAATTTTATGTCCGATAAAATAGTTAAAAAGTAACTGAAAAAATAGTAAACAAATAACTTTCTAACTGTTTTCTTGCTCTTTTTTAAACTCCGAAGGCGTAACGCCATACACCTTTTTAAAGCATTTGCTGAAATAACGTGAATCGCTCATACCCACCATATAGGTTATTTGTGAAATGTTATACTGTCCTGATTTGAGTAGTTGCGCGGCACGTTTAATGCGTACCTGTCGAACAAATTCAATAGGAGCAAGACCTGTCAGCCCCTTTAGCTTATTAAAAAATACTGTACGTCCGTAAGCCATTTCTGTAACCAAATCGTCCACCGTAAGTTCACTGTTGTCAATGTTCTTTTCCATGAAATTTAACAATTTTGCCATAAAAATTTCATCCTGCGAAGCAAGTTCTACCTTGGCAGGCTCCATTTCAAGCAGATTTTTACGGTATAATTCTTGCAGACGTTTGCGCTGTTCGAGCATATTTTCAACACGAGCTAACAAAATTAAAGGACTGAAAGGTTTAGTTATATAATCATCCGCACCAGTTTTCAGAGCAGCAAGTCGGCTTTCATCAGCCGATTTTGCTGTAAGCAATATTACAGGAATATGACTTGTATGCTCGTTCTTTTTTACTGCATCGGTAAGTTGTATCCCGTCCATTTCCGGCATCATTAAGTCTGAAATAATTAAATCAGGTATCAGTTTACGTGCTTTTTCCCAACCAACTAAGCCATCTGCTGCCGTTTCGGAGCGGTATTTTTTGCTCAATACTTTCGTAAGGAAGTTGCGCATCTCATCGTTATCTTCTACGATAAGAATAAGCGGGTTTTCCTTTGCGGAGCTTGTATAGTCAGGTTCTAAATCGAACGAAACTATTTTTTCCTGATTTAAAGCCTGCAATTGATAATCGTCTTCAACAATAAAATCTACTTCATTGCCAAAATGATCTTTCCCTGCATAAAAAGTTACTGTAAATGTTGTTCCTTTGCCAGTTTCGCTTTCTACTTCTATTTGCCCTTTATGCAAGTCAACGAGTTCTTTCACAAGATTCAGTCCTATACCTGAACCTCGTTGACTGCCAAGTGTTTGAATCTCATTGGCTGAAGTAAATCTTTCGTATAAAACATTTCGTTTTTCCCTCGGTATGCCAGGTCCTTCATCTTTAACTTGCACCTGAATGTCTTTTTTTGATGAAATGGCATCTATGATTACTTCAATTTTTTTGTTCTCCGGAGTAAACTTTATCGCATTCGAAAGCAGGTTGTAGAAAATCATATCGGTTTTATCGCGGTCAATCCAAAGTATTACATCACCTGCATTGTTTGTGAATTTAAAATTTATATTTTTATCGAGTGCTTCTTTGCTAAAATTGGAACATATTTCTTTCAGCAACACATCAAAACGTGTTGGTTGAATTTTCAACCTCATTTTTTTATTTTGTATTTTTCTGAAATCCAATATCTGATTTATAAGTCGCAACATGCGGTCGGCATTGCTTTTTACAATTTGGAGTTGATCTCTCGCGCTTTCGGTTATTCGTTCGGTTTTAAGAATATTTTCCACAGGTCCGGTAATCAGCGTGAGCGGTGTTCGTAATTCATGCGAAATATTCGTGAAAAACCGCAATTTAATATCGGTTACTTTCTGCTCAACTTCTACTTCGTTTTTTAGTTTCGAATACATGGTCGTGAGATAGTATACCATGTAAAGCAACAGCAATGCCAGTACAAAATAAAGTAAATAGGCTATGTATGTTTCCCAAAACGATGGCAGAATTTTTATTTTCAATACCTTTTCGTTATCAACCCATACGCCTTCATTGTTTGTAGATTTTACTTTAAAATAATAAGTGCCTTTAGGTAGGTTTGTGTATGTTGCTTTTCGTTGATTTCCAACGTAGTTCCATTCATTTTCAAAGTTTTCGAGCATAAAAGCGTATTGAATTTTTTCGGGATTTGTAAAATCGAGTGCTGCGTATTCAATACTGAAAACAGACTGTTTGTGTGTCAGTTCTATTACATCGGTAGTACCTATGCTCGTTTTCAGAGGTGAGTTTTTCTCGCCGGTTTTCACATCGATATTAAATAATTGAAAAGCCGTAAATTCAACAAGGGGTTTTTCGGTGCTCGGAGTTATTTCATCAGGATTGAAATAATAATATCCCAAATTGCTGCCAAAATAAATTAGTCCATCGCGTGTTACCATACTGGCTGCTTCCGAAAAATGAGCATCGCTGGTGCCGCTAAAAACATCGTAGTTTTGTACAAATTTTGTTTTCGGTTCGAATCGGGTAATACCGTTTTCTGATGCTAACCATAAATTTCCTGTATTATCATGGCGCATACTTAAAATAATATCACTGAAAAAACCCTGAGCAGTTGAATAATTCTCAAAGCTTGCCTTGTTTTTTTTTGAAGCTTTATTAATAAGTTTATTTAACCCGCCACCAAATGTGCCGATCCATAAGTTGTTTTTATTGTCTAATAAAAGGAAATGCACATCGTTGTTACTCAAGCTGTTTTTATCGCCCGGTATTTTTTCGTGATAATATTGTTGCATGCCCGAAGTCATAAAATTTTCTATTTGCAACAACCCATTGGTGGTAGCTACCCAAATGGTTTTTTCTTTGTCCTGAAGCAAATGTCTGATTTTTGAACAGGTATTAATCGGAAAATTCAATTTATTCTTATAATTCAGAAAAGCAGTTTTTCCATTCACTTCCGTTACAACATTCAATCCTCCGCCAAAAGTTCCTACGAGTATTCTGCCTTTATCATCTTCAATTAAGCTGTAGATATTGTCGTTTGATAAACTGGTGTTTTCAAGAGGATTATTTATATATCTTTCTGTTTTGTATTTCAAATTTTCCAAATTCGGATTTTCAGGAATCAGTTTGATAAGTCCTGTACCTTTGGTCCCGATCCAAATATTTTTTTTACTGTCCTCAAGTATGCAATATGCAAGATCGTTAATTTTGTTTTTACTATTAAGGGTTCCATCTTTACTTAAAATTCCGATTTCTTTGAGTTTTTCGTTGAAAAATCTTATTGTTCCGTCTTTGGTAGCAATTATTATGTTTCCGTTACTTAATTGCTCCATTGCTCTTATTTCGTTAGCAGTAAGCGAATTAATGGCGTTGTTAACTTTACCTGAATGAAATTTTGTGGTATAAAAACTTATTTTCTCCAGTCCTTTATTATAAGTGCAAAGCCATAAATTCCCTTTTCTGTCGGAATATCCTGAGTGAATAATATTCGAGAATCGACTATTTGACGAAAATGGCTCATTGTAAAAATATTCCAATTGATCTTTTTCGCGGTTATACAATGAAAACCCGCCTCCTTGCGGATTAATCCACAATTTTTTATTTACATCCTCAATTACCATAAAATTGGGTAATATTGAAATGCGACTCACTTCATCTGTACGTGGTTTGAAGTATTTTAAAGAGTTGTCTGTCAGACGGAATCTGAATACACCTACCTGCTCACCCTCTATCCAGGCAACATTGTAGGAATCAACTACTACGGATATAAAATTATTGTTCCTGATTTCGGTAGTGTTTTTGCTGCTGAAGTTGGTTAAAGAGTGATTGGAAATATTATAAACGAAAATGCCATCACCATTTGAGGTTAAAATAATATTGTTTTCTCCAACAACTGAAATACCGGTAATGCCCGAGTTACAAATCTTTACTTTTTGGAAATTGTTGTTTTTTTTGGAGAAAATCCAGATATAACCTCTGTCATCGCCAAACCAAATTTGTTCTTTTCGTTCAAATGCCGATAAAAAAGCTGCGTTATTGTCTTGTCCGTTTGGCTGGTATGTGTTTATCTGATTCGATGAAGGATTTACACTGTTCAAACCTTTTGCATTTCCTATCCAGATATTTTTTTCTGAATCTTCAAAGATAAAATTAATGGTGTTACTCAGAATTTGATTGCTTCCCGAAGCCGAGTATTCAGTGGTGGTTATCTCAAATGTTTTAGGATGAGTTGTTACTCTTACTACACCTGATTCAGCAGTTCCTATCCAAAGTTCACCGTTTTTACTGTCGCAAAAATGTTTATCGCGTTCAATATTGTAGGTATATCGGTTGGTGGCAAAAGGCAGATTATAAAATTGTTCAGTCCGCGTATTGAAACGATGAAATTTTCCATCGTAAGTTTGAAACCAGATATTTCCCCAATGGTCTTCGTGCAGATAGTCAATACGATTATTCGGTATATTGCTTAAATCGCCCGGGCGAGATTTGTAAATCGTAAATTTGTAACCATCGAATTTGTTGAGGCCATCCCAAGTACCAAACCACATAAAACCTTTGCTGTCCTGAAGAATTGCCATTACAGTGTTTTGCGACAGACCATCTTCAACGGAGTAATGTCTGAAAACCGACTGTTCCTGCGAAAAAATTTTTATCAGCAAAAATGTTAGAAAACTTAGGCTGAAAATTATTCTTTTTTTCATTGCGCTAAATAGAATTTGTGTTTATGGTATTTTATCAAAATCGATGATTAACTATTAAAGTTATGAAAATCTGTATTACAAATGTAAACAAAATACGGACCTACAATGTTGCAAGCCCGTGTAAATTGCTAAAGTTCAAACTTTACAAAGTAACTCCGGTTTTAAATATCGAAATTTCACGATAATTTTTCTTTTCGTTGTTCACTTTTTCACCGCTTGCTACGCTTATTATATATTCGATAAACCGTTCTTTCACTTTTTCAATCGACTCATTTTCGACAATTGTTCCTGCATTGAAATCTATCCATGTACTTTTGCGATTGTAAAGTGGTGTATTTGTAGATATTTTGAGTGTCGGCACAAAACTTCCGAAGGGAGTGCCGCGCCCTGTTGTAAATAATACGATTTGACAACCGCTTGCACCAAGCGCAGTGGTAGCCACAAGGTCGTTACCCGGTGCGCTGAGTAAATTCAGTCCTTTGGTTTTAATTCGTTCGCCATACATTAATACATCCTTCACGAGTGCTTTGCCACATTTTTGCGTGCACCCTAACGATTTTTCTTCAAGCGTGGAAATACCTCCTGCTTTATTTCCGGGTGATGGATTTTCGTACACGGGCTGATTATTGCGCATAAAATAATCTTTAAAATCGTTGATCAGAAAAACTGTTTTGTCAAACATATTTTTATTTACACAGCGATTCATCAGAATGGTTTCTGCTCCAAACATTTCGGGAACTTCGGTAAGCACGGTGCTTCCGCCCTGGGCAATCAGAAAATCGGAAAATACTCCAAGCAATGGATTGGCTGTAATCCCCGAAAAACCATCAGAACCTCCACATTTCAACCCTATTTTAAGTTCCGAAAGTGGTACATCTTCACGCACATCTTTGGATACTACCTCGTAAATTTCACGTAGAAGATTCATCCCAACTTCGTATTCATCGTCAACCTTTTGGGTTTCCATAAATTTTATTCGCGATGTGTCAATGTCGCCAAGCATTTCTCTGAATGCGCTTACCTGATTGTTTTCACAACCTAAACCAACCACCAAAACACCACCTGCATTCGGATGTAAAACCATGTCGCGTAATATTTTTCGGGTATTTTCATGATCATCGCCAAGTTGCGAACAACCGTAATTGTGTGGAAATGCCACAATAGCATCCACATCTTTCTGTTGAGTTTCGGCACGAAGTTGTTCGGCAAGTGAATTAATTGTTCCGTTCACGCATCCTACAGTAGGTATTAACCATATTTCATTACGCACACCTACTTCACCATTGGCGCGTTTATAACCTTTAAAAGTTAAATTTCTGTTTTCGATATCCAGATTTACTTCCTGTGGGTTATATTCATAATCGAGTAAACCTTCAAGATTGGTTTTTACGTTTTTCTCATTGACCCAGTCGCCTGCTTTAATTGGTGCTGTTGCATGTCCGATTGCATATCCGTATTTTATAACATTGGCATTCAACCCTATATCAGAAAGTGCTATTTTATGTCCCATCGGAATGGCAGTATTCACAGTGATATCATTATTATTTAATGTAATGATATCACCTTTTTTTAGGTCTTCAAGCGCTACAGCTACATTGTCGGCAGGATTTATCCGAAGAAATTTCATATTTGTTGCTATATTTTGTAAAGTTAACCCGCATAAAATCTGCGGGTTATATGTTTTTTTAGTCTTCAATAACTGGTAATTCGAAATCAACTTTAACCGATAAACTGAAACGTTTCGAAACAATGGATCTCACCGCTTCTTTCATTCCAAATTCATCAATCAGTCGTAAATAGAATGTTAGCTTATCGGTAAGTCCCGGAATTTGATTTAGGTTTTCACCCCAGATAAACTCTGCAGCCAAAACTCCTTTCGCTACTGTTTCAATATCGAGATTCCAAAGCAGTTTTAACACATCTATTATTTCTTTGTCATCGTTCGGAACTATATCGTTTTTACCACGTTTTCCTCCTTTATAGTAAGTAATTATCGCCGCAAGTCCCAGAACAAGACCCGAAGGCAGTTCTCCTTTACGTTCAAGATATTTTTTAAGTCCGGGCAAATCACGGGTTTTAAATTTAGAGAAAGAGTTCAGCATGATGCTTGTGAGCAAATGGTGTACAAACGGGTTGTTGAATCGTTCAACCACATCATCGGCAAATTTTTTGAGTTCAGCTTTGGGCAAATCAAGTGTCGAAATCAGCTCCTTATACATAATCATATATACGAATTTCGACATAACTTCATCGCGCAAACATTCTTTAACGATATTTAAACCCGAAAGATAACCAACCGGAGCTAATACTGTATGAGGTCCGTTGAGTAAAGTTACTTTACGTTCGTGATAGGGTTTTTCATCGGGCACAAAAAGTACATTTAATCCGGCTTTTCGTGCCGGAAATTCTGCCTCTACAGTTTTGGGAGCTTCTATTACAAAAAGGTGGAAAATTTCTGCCTGTACTACCAATTTATCTTCGAATTGAATTCTTTCATATATTTCGTTTATCGTATCGCGTGGAAAACCCGGAACAATACGGTCAACCAAAGTGGAATAAACCCCGCATGCTGTATCGAACCAGTTGAGAAAATCAGCACCAAGATTCCATAAATCAATATATTGATGAATAGTTTTTTTCAATTCGGTACCATTATGGAAAATAAGTTCGCAAGGGAAAATTAAAAATCCTTTATCGGTAGCTCCGTTAAAAGTTTTAAAGCGATGATAAAGTAATTGAGTTAGTTTTCCGGGATAAGAGCTTGCAGGTGCATCGTCGAGCTTACAGTTTTCATCAAACACGATACCTGCTTCGGTAGTATTTGAAAAAATAAATCGCATTTCGGGTTGTTCGGCAAGTTTTAAGTACTCATCAAACTGATTGTACGGATTGAGTGAGCGGGTTATCACATCGATTAGTTCGATGCTGTTTATGGTGTTACCATGATCAAGTCCCTGTAAGTTCACGTGGTATAAACCATCCTGTTCGTTAAGTATATCAATCAAACCGGTGGGTAATGGTTGTACTACTACAACACCCGAATTAAAGTTTGCATTTTTGTTCATACGGTTCACCATCCAATCAACAAATGCACGTAAAAAATTGCCTTCGCCAAATTGGATAATTCTTTCGGGATACAGTGTTGTGTTAACTGCGGTAGTTCTGTTCAGTGGATTCATAATTTGAATGTTTTTTTAATAAAATGAGTGGATGTAATTTACGTGGAACTTGAACTGAAAAAATCTAATTTTACCTTACACTAATACTTTTACTAAACACACTAAAAGTGGTTTTTTAAAAATGTGTGCGCACACGAGAAATATCGCTACAAAATTACAGTAATTTTATAAACCCTGCAATATATTTTCTGTGTACGCACACGGAAATAAAAAATTTAACAATTTTGATATTTTTAATTTTCAGAAAATCAGTCGAATAAAGAAATATTTCTGTATTATTATAAAACAAAAAAAATATAATTAAAACCAAAAATAAAACTTCAACTTTTTTCACCTTTTGATGAATTGAATTTATTATGATTAATTTAAATAAAAAACGGCTTTCAAAAAATCACCGTTTTTCTTTGCGGATTATTTTTTGAAAGCCGATTTTATAATCAAAATCAAAGTTCAATTCATATAGCTGAGTTATTCAGTTTTTATGTACCAATTTTGAACATTGCTAAGTTTTTGCAAGATAGCTTCTTTGTTTGTTCCGTGCTTTTCTGCTATAATTCTTGCCAAGTAAGTCGGATCGTTACGGCGAAGTGCGAAACGCATTAAATCATGAAAACGATTGCCTTCGAAAGCCGTTTCGAGTGCTAATTCTTTCTGGATAAGATCATCAACGTAAAGCACTGAATCAGCCATCGTAGCTAAACGGGGAATACGGAAGAATGTCGTATCGTTATTCATGTTTCCTAATCCGCGCATTCTGATACCGGTATTATTATTAAAGCGGACATCAGCAAAATTGACATAAGGTAAAATTGGTGAGCCTTTTTCAGTTGTTGGAACAATTTTATCGTTGAATAAAGTAGTGCTGTTTAGTCCGTTCTTTAAAACTGCCATAGCCAGCAACGGCTTATTTAACTTGTTTACTGCTTCAGCATAGCGTAAATATAGCAAGGACGAGCGATAAATAATTACATTCTGATTATAAAGTTTATATTTGTAAATCAAATAATTATCAGTTTTCATGCCTGAAAAAGTATAATCAGTGGTTACTTCTTTATTGGTAATGGCATTATACGAAATGGAACCATACATGCGCAAATCGCCTTGTGAATTTGATGCTTCGTTCAGGTAATATGTCTGGCTTTTCCAATTGTTTAAAGCAACTTTCGATGCTGTTATTTTATGTT
The DNA here is from genome assembly GCA_964396515.1 of uncultured Paludibacter sp. Taxonomy (GTDB): domain Bacteria; phylum Bacteroidota; class Bacteroidia; order Bacteroidales; family Paludibacteraceae; genus Paludibacter. The sequence goes on along the minus strand of CAYNGF010000059.1, from coordinate 2,360 downwards.
GATTATTCAACGTGTCAAGCAGAAAACTTTGGCCGTATTCTGTCGGGCACATTATGGTCGTAATTACTTCACCTGAGTTAAGGGTAAAAGCTCGTGGCCAATACAAGTAAGCATTGGCTGAAATTGTATTGTTTACAGGAATCCAGTAAGAATAGTTATTTTTATCAATAATAACTCTTTTTTGGTACATAACTTCCCGATATTCGATAGCTGCTTTTTCAAATAGTCCTTTCCATAAATACAAATCGCCCAATACCATTCGAATTGGAAAAATTGAAAATGCAGTACTGTATGATTCTACATATCCAAGATTTGGCATATCAACAAGCTTCAAAGGTTCCAAATCAGCGATCAAAGAGTCTGCTAATTCAGAAAATTCAAGTTTTCGATATGTTTTTTCGGCATCGGCAACGGTAAGAATTGGATGCGTATAATATTTCGCTGTTCCAAAATTTAACGCTATTTGCATATAAGTCCATGCTCTGATGGCTTTTACAGCAGCATATTGACGCAATTTTAGTTTCTGACCGCGATCCACTATTGAAGTATCGAGATTTTTGATAATGTAATTGCAATTATTTATTACTGCGTAGTAGTCCTTTATTTTGACATATCTGTTTGTCTTGGAAATTTCAAGCGAATTTAATTCGCGCAGATCATAATCTGAATCATCGGTTACATCCATCAAATCAGCCCTCAATTCGCCCAATAAAATATAACTGTCGGCAAGTTTTTGTAGTTGGGAAAAAATGCCAAACATCGAATAAATTGAATCGTTGGGCGATGATAACCTGTAATCTTCCTCAGATGTCAATCGCTTTGAATCTACGTTGAGTAAATCATCGCAGGCTGGCAACGCTAAAATCAATAAAGCAGTAACGATAATATATAATAGTTTTTTCATTATTCTAATTATTTATTTATCAAGTATATAAAATGAAAATTACATCAAAGTTGAAGTTTTACCCCGAAATTATAATTTGGCGTAAGTGGCAGTAAACCTGCATCAATCCCCTGATAAAGTACCGCATTCATTACGGAAGTTTCCGGATCGACTCCTAAGTATTTAGTTGCTGTAAAAACATTTTCTGCTGATATCCAAATGTCGATACCATCAATAAAATTGTTTTTCAAGGGTAAATGGTAATTGAGCGATACTGACTTTAATCTCAAATAGGAACCATCTTCAATCCATCGGTCCGAAAAACGACTGTTGCCCTTTGGGTCGCCGTAAACGGCACGTGGTTGAGTAGTATTTTGTCCTTCGTTTGTCCAACGCGAAAGCATTGCAGTGGTCTGATTGTTAAAATTGCTCCCTGATTCAAGCATACGTCGTTGGTAATTGTAAACATCGTTTCCCAGCGAATACGAGAATAAAATGTTGGCAGTTAAATTTTTATACGAAAATTTATTACTGAATGTTCCATAAAAATCAGGATTGGGATTTCCGATTATTTGCAAATCGTTTTTATCAATAATGCCATCTTTGTTGAGGTCATCAAAAATTACATCGCCGGCACTGAAAAAAGTGTATGCTCCTGTGTTATCTTTCATTTTCAAAGCGGCAGCATTTGCTTGTTGTTCAGTAGCAAAAACACCTTGCGTTTTATACCCGTAAAAAACGCCGGCAGGTTCGCCAACCCGGGTGAGTACGTTTGCATCGTAAACTTCCGTAATGGATTCTCCATCGGGTAAATAGGTAATTTTATTGGTATAATGTCCGGTTGAAGCTCCAAGTTCCCAGATAAAATTATTCAGATGCAACATTTTTACATTTGCTGAAATTTCGTAACCCCTATTCTCAAGTTTTCCTCCATTGTTCCAGTAAGCATCGAGTCCGGCTACATCCTGAAAGCTTTTCAGGTATAACAAATTTTTAGTTGCTGCGGAATAAATATCGAAACTGAGATTCAAACGATCGTTGAAAAGTCCTATGTCGCCACCGGCATTGAATCTGTTTGTAGTTTCCCATTGTATGTGAGGATTGGCTATGTTTGCCAATATCATGCCATTGGCTACACCCTTCAGCCTGACAGATGAGAAATAACTTGCAGCAAGGAAATCCTGGATATCGTCGTTGCCGGTGATACTAAATCCTGTGCGAATTTTTAGTAAATTGATAAAGTTGAGCGATTGCATGAATTTTTCGGATGTTACCAGCCACGATGCACTTATCGAAGGAAAAATGCCGAATGTTTGTCCCAAAAAACGAAATCCGCCTTCGGTTTGGTTGCCAAAACGTGAAGAACCATCCACCGAAACGGCAGCATTTACAAAATAGCGGTTATCATAACTGTAATCAGCTGTAAGATAATCCTGAATGAGTTTTGTTTCGCTGTTATAACCATCGGTCAACAGAT